>NZ_JBJGZS010000004.1:0-247661 GCF_054050635.1 Geodermatophilus sp. SYSU D00079
CCCCCCCCCCCCCCCCCCCCCCCCCCCCCCCCCCCCCCCCCCCCCCCCCCCCCCCCCCCCCCCCCCCCCCACCCCCCCCCCCCCCCCCCCCCCCCCCCCGCCCCCCCCCCCCCCCCCCCCCCCCCCGCGTCCGGCAGGGTGCGGGCCGTCGCGGCCGTATCGTGGACTCCGGTCGCGACCGCGCGGTGCGCAGTCACCCGCGCCCGCGCGGAGCAGGCGGCGCGGGTCACGGCGCCATGGGTACGACGATGGGAAGTCGACGCCGGTGGGGGACAAGCGGACGCGCGACGACGCGGGAGACGGCCGCGCGCCCGGCCGGTTCCTGGGCCGCCGCAAGCCGTCGTCCCCGGAGCCGGGGGCGCCCGTCCGCGAACCCATCACCGTCGAGCAGCTGATCGCCCGTCAGGGCGGTGAGGTCGGCCGCCGCCGGGCCGCCCGCACCGGCGAGATCCCCCTGCCCCTCGGGGAGCAGGCGCCCGCCCACCGGCGGGGGAAGCCGCCGGTCCCCGCCGACGGCGACGGTGCCGAACCGCGGGAGCGTCCGGCCGACGACGCCCGGGTGCAGCCCGCCGAGCGCGCCGCCGACGAGACCCCCGGGCCCCGCCGCGGCTTCCCGCCCGTGCCCGCCGCCTCCGCCGGGGCGACCGCCCCGCCCGAGCCGCGACCCTCGTCGCCCGAGCCGCGACCCGCCCTCCGGCCGGCCCTCGCGCAGCCCCCGTCGGAACCGCCCCCCGCAGCCCCCTCCGCCCGCAGCGGGCTGCCACCGGTGCCGCCGCTGCCGGGGCGTCCCTCCACCCCGCTGTTCCCGCCGCTGGCCGACCAGCCCGGCCACCGCCCGTCGCGGCCGATCGCGCCGCTGCCCCCGATCCCCGGTCGCGACGTCCCGCTCTCCGGCGCCACCCGGCTCGCCCCGCCCGGCCCCCGTGCCCGGCGCGCGGCCCGGCGGGCGGCCCGCAGCCCCGGCCGCCGGCGGCTGGTCCGCGCCGCCCTCGGCCTGCTGGTCGTGGTCGGCGTCGTCGTCGCCTACCACCTCGGGCTGTACTTCTACGTGGACCAGAGCATCCAGCGGGTCCAGGCGCTGACCCCCGAGGGTCCGGAGGTCCTGGCCCCGCGCCTGCAGGAGGGCGCGGCCACCTACCTCGTGGTCGGCACCGGGCTGCCCGGCGCGGAGGGCCCGGCGGCGGTCGCCACGCTGCTCGCCCACGTCTCGCCCGACGAGGAGCGCGCGGTCCTGGTGAGCATCCCGCCGACCGCCCTGGTCGACACCCCCGCCTGCGTGGGGGCCGACGGCGAACTGCGCGAGCCCGCGACCGAGGCCTTCGCCGCCTCGCTGCTCGACGGCGGGCCGGCCTGCATGGTGCGGGCGGTGCAGCAGGTCTCCGGGCTGCGGGTCGACCACTACCTGGGCGTCGACCTCACCCGCCTGCCCGGCATGGTCGACGCCCTGGGCGGCATCGCCATGTGCCTGCCCCAGCCCACCGCCGCGGTGGCCGCCTCGGCACAGCCGCTCCCGGCCGGCGGCAGCCAGGTGACCGGCGAGCAGGCGTCGGCGTTCCTCACGCCCGGTGACGCCGGTTCCGACGTGACCGGCGCGGCGGTGGCCGAGCGCGCCCAGCTGCTGCTCACCGCGACCCTGCGGACGGCGATGTCGTGGGGCACCCTCGGCAACCCGGTGACCCTCACCCAGTTCCTGGTGCGGTCCTCCGGCGCGCTCACCGTCGACGAGGACTCCAACCTCGGCGACCTGCGCACGTTGGCCGGCACGCTGGGCGACCTCACCGGGGACGCCGTCCAGCGGACGGGGCTTCCGGTGTCACAGGTCGGGTACGTGCCGGCGGGCACCGAGCAGGCCTACGTGCTGCTCGACGCGGGCGCGACCCGCTCGCTGTTCGACGCGGTCATCGACGAGGGCGGGCTGCCACCGGAGCTGACCGCCGAGACGGCCGCGGACGACGCCCCCGCGGCCCCGCCCACGGCCGAGGCCCAGGCCGAGCAGCCCGCCCCCGCGCCGGCCGAGCAGCCGCTGACCGTCGTCCCCGGTGGGATCACCGTCGACGTCCTCAACGGCACCGCCACCAGCGGCCTGGCCGCGACCGTCGCCGACCTGCTGCGGGGGCAGGGGTTCGGGGTGGGCACGGTGGGCAACGAGCCCGGGACGGTGAACCAGACCGTCGTCCGGTACGGCCCGGGCGCCGAGGAGCGGGCGCGCACGGTCGCCGCCGCCGTCCCCGGCTCGGTGCTGCAGGCCAGCGACACCATCGGCGACGCCGTCCAGCTGGTCATCGGCCCGGGGTACTCGGCCGTCGTCCCGGTGACGGTGCCCCCGCCGGGGGCCGCGGCCCCGGAGCCGGCCCCCGAGGTCGCGCCCGCGCCCCCGACCGAGCCCGCGTCGAGCACGGCACCGGTCAGCTGCGGCTGAGCCGGACGCCTCAGGCCAGTTCCTGGATGCGGACGGTGTTGCCCGCCGGGTCTCGGAAGGCGCAGTCCCGGACGCCGTAGGGCTGCTCGGTCGGCTCCTGCATGACCTCCGCGCCGCTGGCCTGGACCCGCTCGAAGACGCCGTCGAGGTCCTTGGTGGCCAGCACGATGGAGGCGTAGGTGCCCTTGGCCATCATCTCGGCGATGGTCCGGCGCTCGTCGTCGGTGATGCCGGGGTCGGCGGCCGGCGGGTGCAGGACGACGGAGGTGTCGGGCTGGTCGGCCGGCCCGATCGTCAGCCAGCGCATCCCGCCGTAGCCGACGTCCATGCGCAGCTCGAAGCCGAGGGCGTCGCGGTAGAACGCCAGGGAGGCGTCCGGGTCGTCGTGCGGGAGGAAGGTGTGGTGGATGGTGATGTCCATGGCGATCACGCTAGGGACGGCGCGCTGACCGGCGCTTCTCGATTCCTGACCGGTCTGGTCACCTGCTTGGCCACGCACGACGGGATCCCGGCCGTGGCCTCCGCCGCCAGCCGCCGGTAGGTGCTCGGCGGCATCCCGACCAGCTCGCTGAAGCGGGTGCTGAAGGTGCCCAGCGACGAGCAGCCGACCGTGAAGCACACCTCGGTGACGCTCAGGTCGCCCCGCCGCAGCAGCGCCATCGCCCGCTCGATGCGCCGCGTCATCAGATGGCCGTAGGGCGACTCCCCGTAGGCCAGCCGGAACTGGCGGCTGAGGTGGCCGGCCGACATGTGCACACCGCGGGCGAGCGCCGCGACGTCCAGCGGCTGCGCGTACTCCCGGTCGATCCGGTCGCGGACCCGGCGCAGCAGCGCGAGGTCGCGCAGGTGCTCCGCCTCGGTGGGCCTCCTGGTCACGGGCCCGATGGTGCCGGTCCCGCGGCAGCGCCGTCGACCCGTTCTGCGGTGGTCCGGCCCGGACGTGGGAGGGGACCGCCGCGACGTGCGCGGCGGCCCCCCGGTCGAGGAGTGCGGTCCGGCTCAGCCGAAGCGGCCGGAGATGTAGTCCTCGGTGGCCTTCTGGTCGGGGTTGCTGAAGATCTTCTCGGTCGGGTTGAACTCGATCAGCCGCCCCGGCTGGCCGACGCCGTTGAGGTTGAAGAAGCCGGTCTGCTCGCTCACCCGCGCCGCCTGCTGCATGTTGTGGGTGACGATGACGATGGTGAACCGCTCCTTGAGCTCGGTCATGAGGTCCTCGATCGCCAGGGTGGAGATCGGGTCCAGGGCCGAGCAGGGCTCGTCCATCAGCAGGACGTCGGGCTCCACGGCGATCGCGCGGGCGATGCACAGCCGCTGCTGCTGACCACCCGACAGGCCGGCGCCGGGGCGGTCCAGGCGGTCCTTGACCTCGTTCCACAGGTTGGCCCCGCGCAGCGACCGCTCCACGAGGTCGTCGAGGTCGGCCTTCTTCATCCTCTTGTTGTTCAGCCGCATGCCCGCGGCGACGTTGTCGTAGATCGACATGGTCGGGAACGGGTTGGGCCGCTGGAAGACCATCCCGATCTGCCGGCGGACGTCGACCGGGTCGGCGTCGGCGCCGTAGAGGTCGACGCCGTCCATGACGACCTTGCCCTCGACCCGTGCACCGGGGATGACCTCGTGCATGCGGTTGAGGGAGCGCAGGAAGGTGGACTTCCCGCAGCCGGACGGGCCGATCAGCGCGGTGATGCTGCGCGGCTCGATGGAGACGGTGACGTCCTCCACGGCCCGGAAGTTGCCGTAGAAGATGTTGAGGTCGGAGACGTCGATGCGCTTGGCCACGGGGTCCTCCAGGGGTTCCGGTCAGCGACCGGTCTTGGGCGCGAAGAAGCGGCTGATCAAGCGGGCGACGACGTTGAGCCCCATGACCAGGATGATGAGGACGAGTGCCGCCGTCCAGGCGCGGTCGATGGCGAACTCCGGCGGCACCCCGGGCTGGGTGAGCTGGTAGTACGCGTACACCGGCAGCGTGGCCATGCGGCCGTCGAACGGGTCGAGGTTGGTGCCGTTGGTGATGCCGAGGGTGACCAGCAGGGGTGCGGTCTCCCCGATCACGCGGGCGATGGCGAGGGTGACGCCGGTGCCCAGCCCGGCGATCGCGGTGGGGATGACGACCTTGACGACCGTCCGCCACTTGGGGACGCCCAGGGCGTAGGCCGCCTCCCGCAGCTCGTTCGGGACGAGCTTGAGCACCTCCTCGGCGGACCGGACGACGACCGGGATCATCAGCACCGAGAGCGCGACCGCACCGGCGATGCCCAGCCGGACGCCGGGGCCGAAGAAGATCGCGAACAGGGCGTAGGCGAACAGGCCGGCGACGATCGACGGGATGCCGGTCATGACGTCGACCAGGAAGGTGATCCACCGCTTGAGCCGGCCGCTGCCGTACTCCACCAGGTAGATGGCGGTCAGCAGCCCGATCGGCACCGAGATCAGCGTGGTGAGGGCGGTGATGATCAGCGTGCCGAGGATGGCGTGGTAGGCGCCGCCGCCCTCGCCGACGATGCCGACCAGCGACGCGCCGAAGAACTCGCCGTCCAGACGCTCGACGCCCCGCCGGACGACCTCCCACACCAGCGAGACCAGCGGCACCATGGCCAGGCCGAAGGCGCCGACGACCAGGCAGGTGACCAGCCGGTCGGTGGCCCGCCGGGGACCCTCGAGGACCCGGGAGAGCGTGTACAGCGCCACGGTCCCGAGGACGGCGGTGTACAGGACGTACAGCGCGATGTTGAGGCCCAGCACGAGGTCCAGCGCGGCCACGACGACCAGCGCACCCGCGAAGGCGGCCCCGGGCGCCCAGCGGGGCAGCCGGCTGCCGCGGCCACGGCCGCTCGGCCGGGTACCGGTGCCGCCGGGGGCCACCGGTGCCGTCGTCGTCTGGCTCATCAGTTGGCTCCGGAGAAGTCGGCCCGGCGGTTGACGATGGCGCGCGCCAGCATGTTCACGGCCAGGGTGATGACGAACAGCGCGAGCCCGCTGGCGATCAGGGTGTTGACGTCGATGCCGCTGGACTCGGGGAACTGCAGCGCGATGTTCGCCGCGATGGTCGACGGGTTGCCGCTGCTGATCAGGTTGACGGTGATGCCACCGGAGACCGACAGCACCAGCGCCACGGCCAGCGTCTCGCCCAGCGCGCGGCCGAGACCCAGCATCGCGCCGCCGATCACGCCGGACTTGCCGTAGGGCAGCACCGCCATCCTGATCATCTCCCAGCGGGTGGCCCCGAGGGCGAGGGCCGCCTCCCGGTGCAGGCTGGGGACCTGCAGGAACACCTCGCGGGCGATCGCGCTGATGATCGGCAGGATCATGATCGCGAGGACCAGGCCCGCGGTGAGCATCGTGCGGCCGGTGGCCGAGGTCGGGCCGGCGAACAGCGGGATGAAGCCGAGGTTGCGCTCGAGCCACTCGTAGAAGGGCACCAGGCGCGGCGCCAGCCAGGCGATGCCCCAGAAGCCGTAGACGATGCTCGGGATCGCGGCCAGCAGGTCGACGACGTAGCCCAGCCCCTGCGCCAGGCGCCGCGGCGCGTAGTAGGCGATGAACAGCGCGATCGCCACGGCCAGCGGCGTCGCGACGAGCAGCGCGATCACGGCGGCGAGGAGCGTGCCGAAGACGAGCGGGGCGATGTAGCCGAGCAGGCCCTCGCCGCCGGGGATCTCGTCGCTGGGAGCGGTCATCGCCGGGAGCGCCTCGACCACGAGGAAGGCGGCGACCCCGGCGAGGATGACGAGGATCAGGATGCCGGCGGCCTTGGCGCTGCCGGCGAAGATGCGGTCGCCCGGCCGGCGGACCGGCGTGGGGGTGCCGGGCTCGGTCGGGGTCCTGGTGGCGCTCACCGTTGCTCCGTGGGGTGTGGGCCGGATGGGTCGTGGCGACGGGTGCCCCCTCGCCGGGCCGGACGACGGCCCGGGCGCCTCGCGGCGTCCCGGGCCGTCACCCGCGGGAACTCGGGTCAGCCCGCCGTGATGGCGTCGACCGCGCCCTGGGCCTGCTGGCGCAGGCCGTCGGAGATCGGGGCCGAGCCCGCGGCCTCGGCCGCGGCCTGCTGGCCCTCCTCGCTGATCACGTAGGTCATGAAGTCCTTGACCAGGTCCGCCTTCTCCTGGTCGTCGTACTCGATGCAGCCGATGTGGTAGCTGACCAGCACGATCGGGTACTCGCCGGACCCCGTGGTGTCGCGGTTGAGCTCGATGGCGAAGTCGTACTCGCCCCGGCCGGAGACCGGCTCGGAGTTCTCGACGACGGCCGCGGCGGCCTCGGCCGACGGGGCGACGAACTCCGAGCCCACGCCGATGCTGGCCACGCCGAGGTCGCCGGCCTGCGAGAGGTCGGCGTAGCCGATGGTGCCGTTGCCGGCCCCGACGGCGCTGATCACGCCGGAGGTGCCCTGGGCGGCCTCGCCGCCGGCCACCGGCCACACACCGTCGGCCTCGTGCGGCCACGCCCCGGCGGCCGCCGCGGACAGGTACTCCGTGAAGTTCTCGGTCGTGCCGGACTCGTCGGACCGGTTGACCGGGGTGATCGCCTGGTCGGGCAGGGTCGCGCCGGGGTTGTCGGCGGCGATCGCCGGGTCGTTCCAGGTGGTGATCTGCTGGTTGAAGATGCCGGCCAGGGTGGCGGGCGAGAGGTTGAGCTCGTCGACGCCCTCGAGGTTGTAGACCACCGCGATGGGGGCGATGTAGTTGGGCAGCTCGAACACGCCCGAGGCGCCGCAGCGCTCCTCGGCCTGGGCGAGCTCCTCCTCGTCGAGCGCGGCGTCGGAGCCGGCGAAGTCGGTGCCGCCCTCGAGGAACTGCTCGCGGCCGCCGCCGGAGCCGACCGGGTCGTAGTTCACGGTCACGCCCGGCTGCACGCCGGAGTAGCCCGCGGTCCAGCCCTGCATCGCCGCCTGCTGGCTGCTCGCGCCTGCGCCCACGAGGGTGCCGCTCAGCTCGGTGGAGCTGCCGGTCTCACCGCTGGCGGCGGCGTTCTCCTCGTTGGAGGCGCCACACGCGGCGAGCGCGAGGGTGCCGGCCAGCGCCGTCGACAGGACGACGGCGCGCGACCTGGTGCTGAGCTTCAACACGGTGCCTTTCGAGTGGTGCCCGGACCTCGATGCCGGGCAGGGGAGGACCAACGCCGCCGAAGTTAAGGAGCTCAGGTGGACGCCTCCCGGTGCCCTGGTGAACGCGAGGTGAACGCCGGTCGAGCCTTCGCCGACCGGGTGTGGACCAGCTCACGTCCAGTCGGTGAACCCGCGCGCGTCGCGCTGCCGGGACGGGGCCGGAGCCCTGCGGAGCGGCCGGGCGGGACGCCGGTCGGCGGGCCCGCGCGGGGTCAGAGCGCGCGCCGCCAGGAGACGTCGACGGCGTGCCGGGTGAAGCCGCTGCGCTCGTAGAGCGTCACCGCGGCGGTGTTGTCCTCCTCGACGTAGAGGAGGACCTCGGCGAGCCCGCGGCCGCGCAGGTGGGCCAGGCCGAGGTCGGTGAGCGCCCGGCCCAGGCCGAGGCCCTGGGCGTCGGGGTCGATGCCGAGGACGTAGACCTCGCCGACCGCCTCGGGGCCCTCGTCGCCGGGCGGGTGCACCTTGGTCCAGTGCGAGCCGAGCAGCGTGCCGCCGTCGTCCGGGTCACCGCGCCAGGCCAGGAAGAAGCCGGCCGGGTCGAACCACGGCTCGGCCTCGCGCAGCCGCAGGTCCTCGGGGGTCCAGCTGCCCTGCTCCGGGTGGCTGGCGAAGGCCCGCGCGTTGACCCGCAGCCACGCGTCCTCGTCCCGGCCGGGCCGGAAGGGCTGCACCCGGACGTCGCCGGGCAGGGCCGGCCGCGGGTCGGGGTCGACGCCGGCGAGGGCCCGGCGCATCTTCAGCAGCACCCGGGCGCGGGTGTAGCCCCGGGCGGCGGCCAGCTCCGCGGAGCCGGGGAGGTCGCCGTGCGCCCACACCCGCAGCGGGCGCCGGCCGGCGAGCTCCTCCAGCCGGGTCAGCAGGTGCCGGCCGACACCCCGGCGGCGGGCGCCGGGCGCGACGACGAGCTCCGCCTCGGCGTCCCCGGTGCCGTCCCCGCCCTCGAAGCGGGCGTAGCCGGCCAGCTCGCCGTCCGCCGTGCGGACCAGCACGTCGCGGCCGCCGGCGGGGCCGCCGTGCTGCAGTCGCAGCTCGGCCTCCTCCGACAGCGGGCGGACGCCGTCGGCCGCCGTCGCGGCGCGCAGCAGCGCGAGCACCGCGGGGACGTCGGCCGCGTCGAGGCGGGCGACGTCCCGGACCGGGAGGGGAGCGGACAGGGCGGCCTCAGACCAGCTCGGTGTCGGCGTCGGCGCGGGCCGCGGCCGCGGTCGCGTCGGCGACCTGCTGGTCGAGCTTGTAGCCCACGTTGCGGACGGTGCCGATCAGCGCCTCGTGCTCGGTGCCGAGCTTGGCCCGCAACCGGCGCACGTGGACGTCGACGGTGCGGGTGCCGCCGAAGTAGTCGTAGCCCCAGATCTCCTGCAGCAGCTGGGCGCGGGAGAAGACCCGGCCCGGGTGCTGGGCCAGGTACTTGAGGAGCTCGAACTCCTTGTAGGTGAGGTCGAGCGGCCGGCCGCGCAGCTTGGCCGAGTAGCTGTGCTCGTCGATGACCAGCTCGCCGGCC
Organism: Geodermatophilus sp. SYSU D00079; assembly: GCF_054050635.1. Lineage (NCBI taxonomy): Bacteria > Bacillati > Actinomycetota > Actinomycetes > Geodermatophilales > Geodermatophilaceae > Geodermatophilus > Geodermatophilus sp. SYSU D00079. The sequence continues at coordinate 9,025 of NZ_JBJGZS010000004.1, forward strand.
TGGGTGACGCCGCCGTCCGCGCCGTCGGCGGGGGTGGTGGCCGCCAGCCGGCGGGCGGTGGCCCACTTCAGGCGGGCGTCGACCTCGGCCGGGCCGGCGGTGTCGAGCAGGACGTCGTCGACGCCCCAGTCGGCCGACAGGGCGACCAGGCCGCCCTCGGCCAGCACCGCGACCAGCGCGGAGGCCACGCCCGTGGAGGACAGCAGCCCGCAGAGCGTGCGGGCCTGGATCAGGTCGTGGCGGGCGTCGACCAGCACGACGTCGCCGGAGTCGCCGTCGAGCAGGCTGGACAGCTCGGGCGCGACCACGCGGACCTGGTGGCCCAGCAGCCCGAGGGCAGGCAGCACCTCGGTCGTGGCCTGGCGCGCCGCGGTCATGAGCACGAGTCGCATGTCGTCTCCTCAGGGGAGCCGGGGACGCAGATGTCGTCCGGGGGCCCACGACGGCGCTGTCGAGAGAGAGACAGCAGGATAACCGACGGGTTGCCGATCCGGTCCGTCGTGTCCGGACTGCAACGAGTGACGGTGCGCACCGGGGACGGCGTCCCGCTCCGGCGGGCGGCCGGACCGGCGGACACCGCGCGGGTCGTGCCCGGTCCCGGACACGCCGGGAGCGGCCCGACCGGCCCGCTCGTCGAGCGGATCGGGAGCCGGCCGTCTGCGACGATCACCGGGTGACAGCGGCCACCCTGCGCACCGGCACCCCGGCCCGCGGGTACCACCTGCCCGCGGTCGCGGCGGCCGCCGCCGGCGCCGCGCTGCTGGTGCTGCTCGGCGAGCTCGCCGGCAGCCCCGGCCGGCTGGCCGCCGTCGCCGTCCTGCAGGTCGCGCTGGTGGCGGCGTGGGTGCCCGCCACCGGCATCCCGGCCCGGGCCGGCGCCCCCGCGCTCGGCCTGGCCGCGGCCGTCGGCGCCGACCTGCTGGTGGTGCTGCCCGAGCGTCCCGAGCTCGGCTCGCTGCTGGCCGTGCCGGGCCTGGGCTTCCTCGCGGCGGTGCTGCACCAGATGCTGCGCCGGGCGCCCCGCCGGGACGTCGTCGGCTCGCTGGCCGGCGTGGTCCTCCTGCAGTGCGCGGTGACCGCGCTGGCGGTCTGGGTGCTGCTGGACCCCGACGGTCCGGACTCCGCCGCGGCGACGACGGCGCTGCTGGTGGTCGGGGGAGCGGTGGTCGCGGGCCACCTGGTCGACCTGGTGCTGCCCCGGCCGGCGGTCGCCGACGGGGTGCCCAGTGGCGTCGTCGGGCTGGTCGTCGCGGTGCTCGCCGGCACCGCCGTCGCGCTGGCCCGGCACGGCAGCGGGCAGCTGGCCGACGTCGTCACCGTGCTGCTGTTCGGGCTGGCGCTGGCGGGGGTGGCCGCGCTGGTCGGCCTGGCGGCCGGTTACGTGGTGGCCGAGGGGCCGCGGACGGCGTGGGCGGTGCCGCTGGTGCAGACGGTCCTGCCGTTCGCCGCGTGCGCCCCGGTGGCCTTCTCCCTCGTCCTGCAGAACGCGCTGTAGGAGGTCGGCCGTGCGGGCGCTGCTGGTGGTCCTGCTCCTCCTGGGCGGGCTGGCCGTCCTCGCCGACCGGGTCGGGGTCGGCATCGCCGAGGACCGCGTGGGGCAGGCGATCGCCGAGCGCGGGCAGCTGGCCGGCCGGCCCGAGGTCGACATCGAGGGCTTCCCGTTCCTCACCCAGGCGGTGGCCGGGCGGTACGACGACGTGCGGATCACCCTCACCGCGGCCGAGCTGGGCCAGCCGGAGGGCACCCGGGCCGACGTCCGGCTGCACGGTGTGGAGGTGCCGCTGTCCGACGTCCTGTCCGGCTCGGTGGAGCAGGTGCCGGTGGAGCGCGTCGACGGGACGGCGACGCTCTCCTACGCGCTGCTGTCCGGCCAGCTGGGGCCGGGCACCACCCTGACCCGCGAGGGCGACGGGCTGCGCATCGAGAGCACCGTGCAGCTGGCCGGCTTCACCGTGCCGCTGACCGCGGTCGGCACCGTCGCCCTCGACGGCGACGCCGTGGTCGTCGAGGTGTCCGAGGCCTCCGGCGCCGGGGTGGACGTGCCCGGCTTCGTCGTCGACCGGGCCGCGGACCTGCTGGACCTGCGCTACCCGATCCCCCCGCTGCCCTTCGGGCTGCACGTCACCGGTGTGACCCCCGGCGAGGAGGGCGTGGACGTCGCCGTCGAGGCGACCGACACCGTGCTGCGCGGTTGAACCCGCGGGAATCCCCGGCCGACGGGCCGGGTTGGGGCGGGGGATGACCGAGACCGCCGCCGTCCTGGCGGGCCTGGGCGTGCGCCCCCAGGACGTCGACCTGACCGTCGTCCAGTTCTCGACGGCGTTCTGCGGGCCGTGCCGCGCCACGCGGGCGCGGCTGCGGCAGCTGGGCGCGACCCGGCCGGGCCTGGCCCACGTCGAGGTGGACGCGGAGAGCCACCTGGACGCCGTGCGGCAGCTCGACGTCCGCCGCACCCCGACGCTGCTCTACCTCGACCGCTCCGGTGCCCTCGTCGGGCGCAGCAGCGGGGCTCCGCGGGCCGCGGAGCTGACCGCGCTGGTCGACGCCCATGTGGGTGGCGCCACCGGTGCGCGGGACGGGTGGGACGTGTGATCCGTTACCCTCGCGCCGTGGGCATCCTGCTGACCTCGCGCCGCACAGTCGACCTGTGCCGCGTCGGCAGCTGCCTGTGTCCGGGCGCCTGAGGGCGAGCCCGCCTCGCCCGGACGCGCCCCGGACGCCGTCCGGCCGGCCCGCCGCGCGAGCCCGCACCCGGTCCCCGGACCGACGCCGGCAGGCCCGTCAAGGCCCCGGGAGCACCCCGCACCAGACCACACCGCGGGCCCGCCCCGCGCGAACCGCCTGACCGAACCCCGCACCGACCACAGGGAGGAACACCCCCCATGAGCCGCAACGACGTGCTCGTCTCCGTCGACTGGGCCCAGGAGCACATCGGCGCTCCCGGCATCGTCTTCGTCGAGGTCGACGAGGACACCACCGCCTACGACGGCGGCCACATCGAGGGCGCGGTCAAGCTGGACTGGAAGCAGGACCTCCAGGACCCGCTGCGCCGCGACTTCGTCGACAAGACCGCGTTCGAGGCGCTGCTGTCCTCGCGCGGCATCAGCAACGACGACACCGTGCTGCTCTACGGCGGCAACAACAACTGGTTCGCCGCCTACGCGTACTGGTACTTCAAGCTCTACGGCCACCGCGACGTCAAGCTGATCGACGGCGGCCGCAAGAAGTGGGAGCTCGACGGTCGCCCGCTGTCGAAGGACCCGGTCGAGCGCCCCGCCACCCAGTACGTGGCCAGCGAGCCCGACCTGTCGATCCGTGCCTTCCGCGACGAGGTCGTCGCCTCGATCGGCTCGAAGAACATCATCGACGTGCGCTCGCCCGACGAGTTCTCCGGCAAGATCCTCGCCCCGGCCCACCTCCCGCAGGAGCAGGCGCAGAAGGCCGGCCACGTGCCCACGGCGAAGAACATCCCGTGGAGCAAGGCGGCCAACGAGGACGGCACCTTCAAGTCCGACGCCGAGCTGGCCAAGCTCTACGAGGAGCAGGGCTTCGACGACAGCAAGGCGACCATCGCCTACTGCCGCATCGGCGAGCGCTCCAGCCACACCTGGTTCGTGCTGCGCGAGCTGCTCGGCAAGTCCGACGTCAAGAACTACGACGGCAGCTGGGTCGAGTACGGCTCGCTGGTCGGCGTCCCGATCGAGAAGTGAGCTGACATGTGCGGAGCCCCGAAGCAGGGCGGTGGCCTGGCCGGCATCGACCTGAGCACCCAGACGGTCATCCAGGGCTCGGTCTGGCACGACGGCGCGCCCGTGGCCGGCGCCTACGTGCGGCTGCTCGACGCGACCGACGAGTTCACCGCCGAGGTCGTCACCAGCCCCGAGGGTGAGTTCCGGTTCTTCGCCGCGCCGGGCCAGTGGAAGCTGCGCTCCCTCGCCTCGGTCGGCAAGGGCGAGCGCGTGGTCACCGCCGAGGTCGGCCTGAACGAGACCACCGTCGCGATCGACTGAGGGGGGACCCTCCTGCCCCCACCTCGAACAGGTCGCGGCGGGGCCCGCAGGGGGGCCGCTGACGGAGCGTCAGCACAGCGCCCGTCCCGGCAGCCGCCGGGGCGGGCGCTGTCGTGTCCCTAGGACATCGCGGGCGGCAGGCGGTTGGGGCCGGCCTCCGGTGGTCGCGGCCGGTCCTCGGGATAGGCCCGGACGGCGACCAGCGCGACGTCGTCCGCGCCGGGGACGGGGAGCATGCGGGCCAGGAGCGTGTCGCACAGCTCCTCGAGCGGTACCCCGCCGAGGTCCCGCAGCGCCTCCCGCAGGTTCGCCAGCCCCTGGTCGAGGTCGGCGTCCCGGCGCTCCACGAGCCCGTCGGTGACCAGCAGCAGGGTCATCCCGTCGTCCAGCTCGGCGGTGTGGTCGGTGCGGGGCGCGGCGGGGTCGACGCCGAGCATGAGGTCCGGCCGGGTCTCCAGCAGCGTGGTGCTGCCGTCGGGGGCGAGCAGCACCGGCGGGAGGTGCCCGGCGTTGCTCCAGCGCAGGACGCGGGTGCCGCTGACGGGGACGTCGGGGCGGCGCTCGATGCGGGCGAGCACCACGGTGGCCAGGTTGTTGACCGCCAGCCCGAGCGCGGCGTGCTCGGCGCGGGTGAGGGTGGCCGAGGGCGGCTCGTCGTTGTCGAACGCCAGCGCCCGCAGCAGGCCGCGCAGCTGTCCCATCGCGGCGGCGGCGGTGCTGTCGTGGCCGACCACGTCGCCGATGACCAGCATCGTGGCGCCGTCGGGCTGGAGGAAGGCGTCGTACCAGTCGCCGCCGACCTGCGCCTCGTGCGCGGCCGGCCGGTAGCGCACGGCGATGTGCAGGTGGTCGGGCTCCGGCGGCGGGGTCAGCAGGGCCTGCTGCAGCCGGTCGGACAGCGCCCGCTGGGCGGCGGCCGCCGCGGCCAGGCGCTGCAGCTCGGCCGCCTGCCGTTGCGCGGCCCGCCGGTCGGTGAGGTCGCGGAAGGAGACCACGACGCCGGTCACGATGCCGTCCTCCACCGCGGGGACGGCGATGAGCTCCACGGGGACGGCGGTGCCGTCGGCCCGCCAGAACACCTCGTCGTCGGCGGCGACGGTCCGCCCGCTGCGGAGCGCCTGCCACACGGGGCACTCCTCCCGCGGGTACGGCGACCCGTCGGCCCGTCGGCCGTGCAGCAGCTGGTGCTGGTCGAGGCCGAGCTGTTCCTCGGCGGGGTGACCGGTCATGCGGACGGCGGCGGGGTTGACGAACTCCACCCGGCCCGCGGCGTCGAGGCCGTAGATCCCGTCGGCCACGTTGGCCAGGACCCGCTCGTAGCGGGCCACCGTGCGCGAGAGGGCGCTCTCCATCGCCCGCAGCGAGCGCACCCGCCCGGTGTCGGGGTCGACCCGGTGTCCCTCGATGACGCTGCCCTCCCTCGTCCGTGGTCCCCACCCGACTGCCCAGCCTGCCCCATCCCCACGCACGGACCCGTCGGGGACCCGTGCCCCCGGCGGGGGCGACTCAGGTGGTCGGTCGCGCACCGGCCGGGCGGTGACGGGCGTGCCAGGCCAGGGCCAGGACGACGGCGAGGGCCAGCGCGGTGCCGCCGCCCACCGTGGCGCCCGCGTAGATCGCCTCCCCGATGCTCGACGCGGTCAGCGCCGCGACGCCGCCGGGGACGACGCCGGCCGCGGCCAGCAGCGGCCAGACCCACCGGGCCGCCGGCGGGTCGGCTCCCCGGACGGCGGGCGTCCGGTGCCACCACCGGGCCAGCCACACCAGCAGCACCAGCCCGCCGGCCAGCCCGCTCAGGTACTGCAGCCAGCGGTAGCCCGGCAGCAGCCCCCACTGCTCGGCCAGCACGGGCAGGTGGGTGGGGCCCCATCGGCGCGCGTGGGTGAACTCGTCCCAGAGCAGGTGCGTCGCGCCGCCGACGACCAGCGCCAGCAGGGTCCACGCCACGGCGGCTGCGGTCGCGACCCGGGCGCGCAGGCCCGGCCGGAGCCGGGTGAGCCGGGCCCGCACGGCGGCAGGGGCGACGGCGAGGGCGGGAAAGGCGAGCAGCCCGTGCCACACCACCCACGCCAGCCCGCCCAGGAGCACGTCGACGGTGACCACCGCGAGCACGGTGTGGGTCGGCCACGGCACCGGGAACGGCAGGTAGAAGGGCAGGTCGGGGGCCATGCTGCCGATGACCAGCGCCGAGGCCGGCAGGGGCGTCCGCAGGAACGGCAGCACCGCCGCCGCGTGGCTGGGGGTGAACGGCACGTCAGAGGCCGACCAGGCCGGCGAGCTCGCCCATCGCCGCGTCGAAGTAGCGGTCGGCGTCCTCCACCGAGCCGACGAGGTGGCCGAACAGCTCGAAGCTGATCGTGCCGTAGACCCCGCTCCAGGCCAGCAGCGCGCGCAGCCGGACGGCGTCGTCGAGGGCGGGGTGCTCCCCGCCGAGGATCCCGACGATGCCGTCGCTCAGCAGCGACCGGTCCCGCGGGAGCCCGGCCGCCCGGGGGAGCAGCCCGCTGCGGGCGGCGTCGCCCAGGATCCGGCCGAGGACGACGCCGACCCGGGCGGCGGCCGGCACCGTGTCGCGAGGCGCCGCGTAGCCGGGCACCGGGGAGCCGTAGAGCAGCGCGTACTCGTGCGGGTGGGCGCGGGCCCAGGCCCGCACCGCACGGCAGACCGCCACCCACCGCTCGCGGGGTGGGGCCCCGGGGTCGTCGGCGGCCTCGGCGGCGGCGCCGAGCGCGTCGTAGCCGTCGATGATCAGCCGGGTGAGGAGGTCGTCGCGGCTGGGGAAGTAGCGGTACAGCGCCGAGGAGGCCATGCCGAGCTCGCGGGCGACCGCCCGCAGGGACAGCGCCGCCGCGCCCACCTCGGCCAGCTGCCGGCGCGCGGCGGCGGTGATCTCGGCGGTCAGCTCGGCGCGGACGCGCTCGCGGGCGGTGGGTGGCACGGACGCCATCCTGCCTGGCGTGAACGATGCACGCAATCGAGAGCACCGCTCTTGACGTCTCCAGGCGGCTGTGCCAGCGTCGTCGGCACGCGAGAGCACTGCTCTCGGACGACGAGGAGGACGGCGATGGCGCTGCACGTGATCGTGGGCAAGGGTGCGGTCGGGACGACGACGGCGGAGCTGCTGGCCGCGCGGGGTCACCAGGTGCGCGTGCTCTCGCGCAGCGGGGGTGCCTCCACCGGTGCGGTGGAGCACCGGGCGGTCGATGCCGCCGACGCCGGGGCGGTCGCCGAGGCGGCGCGGGGCGCGCAGGCCCTCTACAACGCGGTCAACCCGGCCTACTCCCGCTGGGCGACCGACTGGCCGCCGGTCGCGACGGCGCTGCTGGACGCGGCCGAGCGCACCGGCGCGGTGCTGGTGACGATGTCCAACCTCTACGTCTACGGCCGCCCGGACGGCCCCATGGGCCCGGACACCCCGCTGGCCGCCACCGACCTCAAGGGCCGGGTGCGGATCGCCATGTGGCGGGATGCGCTCGCCGCGCACGAGGCGGGCCGGATCCGGATGACCGAGGCGCGGGCCGCGGACTTCATCGGGCCCCAGGTGCCGGCTGCGCACTCCCACCTGGTGCGCCAGCTGCCCACCATCCGCCGGGGCCGCCGGGCCTGGGTGGTCGGCGACCCCGACGCGCTCCGCAGCTGGGCGTACCTGCCCGACGTCGCGGCCACGCTGGCCACCCTCGGCACCGACGAGCGCGCGCTCGGACGGGCCTGGCACGTGCCCAGCGCGCCGCCCCGCTCGCAGCGGCAAGCCATCGGCGACCTGGCCGCCGCGATGGGCGTGCCCCCGGTGCCGGTCAGCGGCATCCCCTGGCCGGTGCTGCGGGCCATCGGGCTGGCCTCGCCGCTGATGCGCGAGGTGGTCGACATCCGGCACCAGTTCGACCAGGAGTTCGTCATCGACGCCACCGCGACCACCGCCACCCTCGGCCTGACGGCGACGCCGTGGCCGGAGGTCGTGGCCGCGACCGCCGCGGCGGCGCCGGCTCGCGCGTGAGCGGAGGCCCCGCCCTCCGGAGGAAGACCCCGCCCTCCGGAGGAGGACCCCGTCCTCCGCACCACCCGCAGGCTCGCGGCGAGCACCGGGACGGGCCGCCCGGACGGGGTCGTTCCAGCCCGGCACCGGGCGGCCCTACGGTGGGGTCCATGGTCTCTGCCTGGGTCCTCGTCGCACTGACGTCCCTCGCCGCGCTGAGCTGCGGGTACGGCGCCGCCCGGCTCGCCCGCCGTCCGAGGGGGGCGCGCCGGTGAGCGACGCCACGGAGCTGCCGGTCCCCGACACCGCCGACGTCCGCAGCGGGCCGGAGGTCTCCGAGGAGCTGCTGGCCGTCCTGCCGCTGCTCGGCGAGTGGCACGGCGAGGGGCAGGCCGCCGGAGCCGGCGGTGACCACCGGTTCGGCCAGTGGATCCGCTTCAGCCACGACGGCCGCGGCTTCCTCGCCTACGAGTCCCGCACGTGGCGGCTGACCGACGACGGGGAGATCGTCGGCCCCGACGTCCGGGAGTCCGGCTTCTGGCGCCCGCGCGGCGGGGACGACGTCGAGCTGCTCGTGGCCAGCCCCGACGGCCTGGTCGAGATCTACGTCGGGCGGGCCCGGACGACGACCAGCTGGGAGCTCGCCAGCGACGTCGTGGCCCGCACGCCGGACGCACCCGACGTCGCCCGCGCCGTCCGCCTCTACGGCATCGTCGAGGGCGCGCTCATGTACGCCGTCGACCGCGCCGGCACCGACTCCCCGCTGCGCCCGACCATGTCCGCCCGCCTGGAACGGATCCGATGAGCGACGCTGCTCCCCGCCCGCCCGCCCGCCCCGCCACCCCGCGCCAGGTCGCCGACCGGTACGTCGACGCCGTCTGCGACCTGGACCCCATCGTCGCCACCTCGCTGGGCACCCGCCCCGGGGACGACCGGCTGCCCGACCCCAGCCCCGCGGGGCTGGAGGCCGAGGCGCAGCTGGCCCGCGACACCCTCGCCGAGCTCGATCGCGTGCTGGCCGAGGACCCCGCGCTGGCCGACGACCCGGTGGAGCGGCGCTGCGCCCGGCTGCTGCGCGAGCGGCTCGGCGCCGAGCTCGCCGTCGCCGAGGCCGGTGAGGGGCTGCGCGCACTCTCCAACCTCTTCAGCCCCGTGCACTCGATCCGGCAGGTCTTCCTGCTGATGCCGTCGTCCACCGAGGAGGACTGGGCGGTCATCGCCCGCCGGATGGCGCGGGTGCCCGAGGCGCACCGCGGCTTCCGCGCGTCGCTGGAGGAGGGCGCCCGCCGCGGCCTGTTCGTCGCCCCGCGGCAGGTGTCCACCGTCATCGGGCAGCTCGGCGAGTGGCTGGCCGGACCCTTCTACGCACGCTTCGCCGCCGCGGGGCCGGACGCGCTGCGCACGGAGCTGGAGACGGCGGCGCGGGCCGCCGACGAGGCGGTCGCCGAGATCCGCGACTTCCTGCGCGACACCTACGCCGCGCAGGCCGAGGGGACGCCGGACGCCGTCGGCCGCGACCGCTACGCCCTGCACGCCCGCCGCTGGACCGGCTCGGACCTCGACCTGGACGAGGCATACGCCTGGGGCTGGGCAGAGCACCGGCGGATCCTCGCCGAGCAGCGCGCCGCGGCCCAGGAGGTCGTCCCGGGCGGTACGCCGACGGAGGCCATGCGCTGGCTGACGCTCAACGGCCCGGCCGTGGACGGCGTCGACGCCATCCGGGAGCGGCTGCAGGCGATGATGGACGAGGCGATCGAGGCCCTCGACGGCGTCCACTTCGACCTCGCCGAGCCGGTGCGCCGGGTCGAGGCCATGATCGCGCCGCCGGGCAGCGCCGCCGCCCCGTACTACACCCGCCCCGCGCAGGACTTCTCCCGCCCCGGCCGCACCTGGCTGCCGACGCTCGGCCGGGAGCGCTTCCCGCTGTGGGACCTCACCTCGATCTGGTACCACGAGGGCGTCCCCGGTCACCACCTGCAGCTGGCCCAGTGGGCGTACGTGTCGGGGCAGCTGTCGACCTACCAGACCTCGCTCGGCTCGGTGGGCGCCAACGTCGAGGGCTGGGCGCTGTACGCCGAGCGGCTGATGGACGAGCTCGGCTACTTCCCCGACCCCGGCACCCGGCTCGGCTACCTGGACGCCCAGCAGCTGCGCGCCATGCGGGTCGTCGTCGACATCGGCATGCACCTGCGGCTCCCCGTCCCCGACGACGCCGCGGGCGTGCTGGCCGAGCACCGCGGGCGGCCGTGGACGCCGGAGCTCGGCCGTGCCTTCTTCGGCGAGCACAGCGGCGCCGAGCCCGCGTTCCTCGACAGCGAGCTGGTCCGCTACCTGGGGCTGCCCGGTCAGGCGATCAGCTACAAGCTCGGTGAGCGCGCCTGGCTGGAGGGGCGGGCGGCCGCCCAGCGCGCGGCCGGGGACCGTTTCGACCGCAGGGCCTGGCACATGGCCGCGCTGTCGCAGGGCTCGCTCGGCCTCGACGACCTCGCCGCGGAGCTCGCCGTCCTCTGAGGAGGACAGGGAGGCGCCCCCCGCTTCAGGGCGCGTCGTAGGGCGGCGGGTTCACCGTGTCGGCGTCCCAGGTGACGCGTTGCGTGGGGGCCACCTCGGCCACCTCGATGCCCTCGGCGCCCAGGAGGTCGTCGATGCACGCCCGGCTGCCCCCGACGTGGGTGGTCACCAGGTCGATGTCGGTGGCGACGAACCACGCGCGGTCGGCCGGCCACCACAGGTTGGCGCTCTGCTCCGCGGGCTCCGGCGCCAGGTTGGCCGCGGCCAGCCCGACCGGCCCCCGCAGCAGCCAGTGCTCGCGCCCCGGAAGGGCCAGCGTCGGCCGGTCGGCCACGATCGAGCCGAATCCGGACCAGACGCCGAACCAGCAGTCCTCCGGCGTCGTGGTGTGCCGGGCGAGGACGTCGGCCAGCCGGCCGGCCACGGCCACCGGCAGGTGCCCCATCGCGGGTGCGCCGTCCCACAGCGGGGACTGGTCTGCCTCGGTGAGGAACTCCAGTGCGCCGGTGATCGAGCCCCACTCCATCGCGGGGTGGGCGACGGTGCGGTTGGCCGCGGCGACCTCGGTCCAGGACACGTCCACGTCGTGCAGGCCGAGGTAGCGCGCCGCGGGGTGGAAGACGCGGGCGTAGGCGGCGAACACGGGCGGCACCAGGCCGCCCACGACGTGCTCGGAGAACGGGCGGACCGCCTCGGCGACCCAGGCGCCGGCGGAGACGTCCCGCTGCACGGGGCGGCCGGCGAACTGCACCTGACTCCCCCCGGAGAACGGACAACCCCCGGGCTGCTCCGCGGCGCGGCCCCTGCTGGGCAGGGGAGCTGCACGCGGGCCGACTGGACAATGGTCGGCGGCCCGGGGGTCGGGTGACTGTCCGGTTCTCGCTCGCCGCCGTACGACGGACGGGCGATCTGCCGTCGCTCAGACTGTCGTCTGAACGGGCGGCCCATCTGGACGGCGGCTAGCGGACAGCCACCTCACGAGTCCGATAAGCATGCAAGTTACGGACCACCTCCTCTCTCGTGTACCTCGACGGTACGTCGCGACGGAGGGGTCGGCAACGAGGTTTCTCAGCTCTCAGCTGAACCGCCGGCCGTGCGGCCCGGTGGCGTGCCGCCCGGGCCCGCGGCACGCCGCTCGGCGGCCTGGTCGACCGTCGTGACCTGGTACACGTCCGGGATGCCGTCGGAGTCCCGGTCGACCCGCTCCTCCTCGAACATGCGCCGGTAGCGGCGGTTGCGCAGCCGCAGCACGACGGTGGCCAGCAGCGCCGCGGCCAGCGTGCCGGTCAGGATGCCCACCTTGGCGTGGTCGTAGGTCGGCGAGCCCAGGCCGTAGGCCAGCTCGGTGATGAGCAGCGAGACGGTGAAGCCGATGCCGCCGAGCAGCGCGAGCCCCACGACGTCGGGCCAGCCCAGGTCCTCGTCCAGCTGGGCGCGGGTGAAGTGGGCGACCAGCCAGGTGGCCGCGGTGATGCCGATGGCCTTGCCGGCGACGAGACCGACGGCGATGCCCACGGCCACGCTGTCGGTCACCGAGGCGCCCAGCCCGGAGAGCCCGCCGACCGCGACGCCCGCCGAGAAGAAGGCGAACACGGGCACGGCGATCCCGGCCGACAGCGGCCGGATGCGGTGCTCGAGGTGCTCGGCCAGGCCCGGCCCGGCGTCCGGGCCGCCGGCGGCCGCGCTGCGCACGACCGGCACGGTGAACGCCAGCAGCACCCCGGCCACGGTGGCGTGCACGCCGGACTCGTGCACCAGCACCCAGGTGGCGGCGGCCAGCGGCAGCAGCAGCCACCAGGAGCGGATCCGCTTCTGCACCAGCAGGCCGAACAGCGCCAGCGGGACCAGCGCGAGCGCCAGCGGCACCAGGGAGAAGTCGTCGGTGTAGAAGATCGCGATCACCACGATCGCCAGCAGGTCGTCGACCACGGCGAGGGTGAGCAGGAACGTGCGCAGGGCGCTCGGGAGGTGGGTGCTGATCACCGCCAGGACGGCGAGGGCGAACGCGATGTCGGTCGCCGACGGGATGGCCCAGCCGCGCAGCGCGCCGTCGTCCCGGCCGAGGTTGAACAGGACGAAGAACAGCGCCGGCACCGCCATGCCGCCCACCGCCGCGGCCACCGGCAGCGCGGCCCGGCGGGGGTCGCGCAGGTCGCCGGCGACGAACTCCCGCTTGAGCTCCAGCCCGGCGACGAAGAAGAAGACGGCGAGCAGGCCGTCGGCCGCCCAGGTGCCGAGGGTGAGGTCGAGGTGCCACGAGGCCGGGCCGACGCGGGTGTCACGCAGGGTCTCGTAGGCCGCCGCCCACGGGGAGTTGGCCCACACGAGGGCCACGGCGGCGGCCGCGAGCAGCAGGGCACCGCCGACGGTCTCCCGGCGCAGCACGTGCGCGATCCGGCTGGCCTCGGTCCAGGACCCTCGGCCGAGGAGACGGGCGGGTGTGGTCACGGGGCGGCTCCTGGGTGCGGGGTCGGGTCGGACGTTGCCGACCAGACTTCCCGGCGCACCGGTGCCGACCCTACCGGCGACCTCCGGCGCGCGCCGTCGGTGGTCGCCGTCCTCCGTACAGTGGAGCGCGTGACCCCCCGCTCCGCCGTGCCCGCCCGCAGGCGCCGGTGAGGCTCGCCGAACTGGCCGGACGGCGGGTCGGCGTCTGGGGTCACGGGCGTGAGGGGCGCGCCGCGGTCCGGGCCGCGGTGGCCGCCGGCGCGGCGGGGGTCGTCGTCGTCGACGCCGTCCCGCCGGACCCCGCGCAGCTGCCGCCGGGCGCCGAGGCGGGCACGGACGTCCCCGCGCTGGCCCGCTGCGACGTCGTCGTCCGCTCACCGGGCATCAGCCCCTACCGCGAGGACGCGCAGGCGCTGGCCGCGCGCACCACCCTCACCTCGGGCACCGGCCTGGCGCTGGCCGAGTTCGGCGCCCGGGCGGTGCCGACCCTCTGCGTCACCGGGACCAAGGGCAAGAGCACCACCAGCGCCCTCGCCGCGACGGTGCTGGACGCCGCCGGCCGGCCCGCGGTGCACGCGGGCAACATCGGCACGCCGCTGCTCGACGTCCTCCTGGACGGAGCCGTGCAGGAGGGGACGTCGCTGGTCGTCGAGGTCTCCAGCTACCAGGCCGCGGCCGTCGACGACTTCACCGGGTGGGGTGCGATCACCTCCCTGGCCCCCGAGCACCTCGACTGGCACGGCGGGGTCGAGGCCTACTACCGCGACAAGCTGCACGTCTTCGCCGGGTGCGCCCCCGGGACGGTCGTCGCCGGCGCCCAGCCCCGCGGGATCGCCGAGCGGTACCTCGACCCGGCGCTGCTGGTCGACCCGGGCGACGTCGTCCCCGCGGCGGTGCTGGAGGGCTTCCGGCCCGAGCACCTGCCGGGGGTGCACAACGTCGCCAACGTGCACGTCGCGCTCGCCGCCTGCGTCCGGATGGGGGTGGACCTCGACGCCAGCGGCGCCGCGGTCCGCGCCGCGGTCGCCGGCTTCCGGGCGCTGCCGCACCGGCTCTCCCCGGTCGCCACGCGCGACGGGGTCACGTTCGTCGACGACACGCTGAGCACCACGCCCGTGTCGGTGCTCGCCGCGCTGGACGCCTTCGCCGACCGGCCGGTCACCCTGGTCGCCGGCGGGCAGGACCGCGGGCTGGACTACACCGGTCTGGCCCGCGCCGTCGTGGCCCGGGCGGGTGGGGTGCGGGTGGTGACCGTGCCCGACACCGGCGCCCGGCTGGCCGCCGACGTCCGGGCCGCGGCCGCCGACCGCGGGGTCGAGCCCCCGGTGACCGAGACGGAGGGGCTCGCGGAGGCCGTCGCCGAGGCGGTGCGGACGACGCCGGCCGGTGGCGTGGTGCTGCTGTCGCCGGGCGCCCCCAGCTACAACCGCTACCGGAACTACGAGGAGTTGGCGCGGACCTATGAGCAGATCCTCCGGGACGCCGGTGCGCAGCGTGTCTGAGGTCGCGGACGTGGAGCCGGGCCGGTCGCCGGCACCGGACGGGGCCTTCGTCGTCGCGGAGCGCTCGCTGGACCTCACCACCGGGGAGGCCGCGTTCACCTACCGGCTGGGCGGGGACGAGTTCACCGAGCGGCTGGTCCTGGACACCGAGCGGGTCGCCGACGTCGACCCCGCCCGGCTGGACGCCGCGCTGGACCTGGTCCACGTGGTCATGGGCACCAGCTACTACAAGCTGCGCGCGCCCGGCCGGGTGACGGTGACCCGGCCGCTGACCGCCGCGCAACTCGCCGTCGCCGAGGCCGCCTACACGCACGGCCTCGGCGAGTTCGCCGCGGTGAACCGGCTGCCGGTGCCGCACGCGGTCGAGTTCGACGTCCGGCTGCGGCCGGCCGATCCGCCGCCGGCCGACCCCGCCGGGGCCGGGGCGCTGCTGCCGGTCGGCGGGGGCAAGGACTCCGCGCTGGCGCTCGTGGTGGTCTCCCCGGCGACCGCGCTGGCGATCAACCCGACCGGCGCGCAGCGCGACGTCACCGCCGCCGCGGGGGTGCCGCTGATCGGCGTCCGCCGGCGGCTGGACCCGCTGCTGGCCGAGCGGACGGCGGCCGGCGGGCTCAACGGCCACGTGCCGGTGACCGCGATCAACTCGGCGATCTCCACCCTGGTGGCCGTGCTCGGCGACCACGGGCCGGTCGTGTTCGCGAACGAGCGCTCCGCCGACGAGGAGACCCTCGAGATCGACGGCGCCCGGGTGAACCACCAGTACTCGAAGTCCTACGAGTTCGAGCGGCTGTTCGCCGCGGCCGCCGCCGAGCTGGGCGTCGGCTACTTCAGCCTCACCCGGCAGCTGTCGGAGCTGGCCACGGTCGCGGCGGTCGCCGCGCTGCCCGGGCTGCGTGACGAGATCCTCAGCTGCAACCGCTCCTACACGCAGCGGCACCTGGGCGGGGAGGCCACCCAGCGGTGGTGTCTGCACTGCGACAAGTGCCTGTTCACCTTCCTGTGCTTCGCGGTCTTCCTCACCCCCGACGAGGCGGTCGCCATGTTCGGCGGCAACCCGCTGGCCGACCCCGCCCTCGTCGACGGGTTCCGCGTCCTGTGGGCCGCCGAGAAGCCGTTCGACTGCGTGGGGGAGCGGGCCGAGAGCGCCGCGGCCATGGCCCACCTCGCGCGGAGCACGGCGTGGGGCGGGTTCCCGGTGGTGCGGGAGCTGGGGGAGGAGGCGGTGTCCGCCGCCGCGGTCACCGGCGCCACGGTCGCCGGCTTCCTGGAGCCGCACGGGCCGCACGCCGTCCCGGCGGCGTACCTGGACCCGCTCCGGCGGGTGCTGGCGGAGGCCCGCCCGCCGGTCGGGTGAGGGAGCGTCTCGCCGCCATCGAGCGGGCGGTGCTGCGACCCGGCGCCCGTGAGGTGGCCGGCCTGGGCGCCGCCGTCCGCGGGCAGCTCGCGCGGCTGGCCGGGGGCCTGGCCGCGGCCGGGGCCGCCGGGAGCCGGGTCGGCCTGGTCACCGGCGTGCACATCGCCTGGGCGCCGGCACCGGCGGCGGAGACCGACGGACCGGTCGGCACCGCCGTGCTGGCCGCGGCGCTGGCCCGGATCGGCGCCGACCCCGTGGTCGTCACCGACGAGCCCTGCGCGGAGGTCACCGCCGCCTGCCTGGACGTCCTCGGCGCCGGCCGGCCGGCCGTCGTCCCGCTGGGGGACGACGAGGCCGCGGTCGCCGCCCGTGTCCAGGCGCTGGGCCCCTCGCACCTGGTCGCCGTGGAGCGGCTGGGACCCAACGCCCAGGGGCGGGTCATGACGATGCGGGCGGTGGACATCACGCCGTCCACCGCGCCGCTGCACGCCGCCTTCGCCCTGCCGGGACTGGTCACCGGCGCGGTCGGCGACGGCGGCAACGAGATCGGCATGGGCAACGTGCCGGCCGCGGTGGTCGCCGCCGAGATCGCGCAGGGGGAGCGGATCGCGTGCCGGGTGCCGGTGGACGCGCTGGTGACCGCCGGGACGTCGAACTGGGGGTGCTCGGCGCTGGTGGCCGCGCTCGCCGTCCTGGTGCCCGCGCACGGCCCGGCGCTGCGCGCGCTGCTGGACCCCGCCGTCGACGCGGCCGTGCTGGACGCCGCCACCGCAGCCGGCGCGGTCGACGGCGTGACGGGCGCCGCGGGGGCGACGGTGGACGGCATCCCGGTGCCCGCCTACGCCGACCTGCTGGCCGAACTGCGCGACCTCACCCGGGCTTAGGCTCGCAGGCGTGGCCGACTCGCACCGCACGGAGCTCGCCGCCCCGCTCGCCGAACGCCTGCGGGCGCGGGGTCTCCGGCTGACCACCCAGCGCCAGCGGGTGCTGGCCGCGGTCGCGTCCCTCGAGCACGCCACCCCCGAGGCGATCAGCGCGCGGCTGCGCGAGGAGGCCGGCCCGGACGGCGCCGCGCCCGACACCTCGACGGTGTACCGCGCCCTCGAACTGCTCGAGCGGCTCGGCCTGGTCTGGCACACCCACCTGGGCAAGGGCGCGCCGGTCTACCACGCCGCCGAGCACCCGCACCTGCACGTCGTCTGCCAGGGCTGCGGCGAGATCTCCTCGGCCGACCCGGCGCTGCTCGACAGCGCCGCGGAACGTCTGGCCGCCGACCTGGGTTTCCAGCTGGACGTGGGGCACGTCGCGCTGTCGGGGACGTGCCGCGCCTGTCGTGGACGCGCTGGAACGGAGACCTCATGAACACCTCAGCCCTCCTCTCACGCCCCGGCGCCGTCGCCGTGGAGGACGGGTCGGTCCCCGCGCACTACGGCGACCCCCTGCGGGAGCAGCGGGCGCTGGCCGAGGGCGCGGGCCTGGTCGACCGCAGCGACCGCGACGTGCTCGCCGTGCCCGGCGCCGACCGGCTCTCCTGGCTGCACAGCCTCACCACCCAGCACCTGGACCGGCTGGCCGACGGCACCGGCGCCGAGGCCCTGCTGCTCTCGCCCAACGGGCACGTCGAGCACCACCTCGTCCTCGCCGACCTCGCCGGCACCACGTGGGTCGACGTCGAGCCGGGCTCCGGTGCGGCACTGCACACCTTCCTCGACCGGATGCGGTTCATGCTCCGCGTGGAACCCGCACTGGTCACCGACGGGTGGGCGCTGCTGTCGCTGGTCGGCCCCCGCGGCGCCGACGTGCTGGCCGCCGCCGGCCTGCCGGTGCCGGCCGCCCCGTACGAGGTGCGCGCCCTGGACGGCGGCGGGTGGGTGCGGCGCATGCCCCCGGTCGGGGACGCTGCCGACGTCGTCGACCTGCTGGTGCCCCGGTCGGAGGTGGCCGCCCGGGCCGACGCGCTGCTCGCGGCCGGGGCCACGCCCGCCGGGCTCGACGCCTACGAGGCGCTGCGGGTCGAGGCCCGCCGTCCCCGGGCCGGCGTCGACACCGACCACCGCACGATCCCGAACGAGACCGGCTGGCTGACCGGCGCCGTCCACCTGGACAAGGGCTGCTACCGCGGACAGGAGACCGTGGCCCGGGTGCACAACCTCGGCCGCCCGCCGCGGCGGCTGGTGCTGCTGCACCTCGACGGGCTCAGCGAGGAGCTGCCCGCCCCGGGCACGCCGGTCCTGAGCGGCACCCGCGAGGTGGGCCGGGCCGGCACCGTCGTCCGCCACCACGAGCTCGGGGTCGTCGCGCTGGCGCTGGTCAAGCAGTCGGTGAAGCCGGACGCCGAGCTGACCGTGGGCGGCGCGCGGGCGGCGATCGACCCCGACGACACGCCTGCGGAGCTGGACGACACTCGCGCCGCGGCCCGCGACCGGGTGAAGGCCGTGCGGTCTGCGACGATCGGTCGGTGAGTCCGAGCACGCTCATCACGGTCGCCCCCACGGGGGCGGAGTCGGCCAAGGCCGACGTCCCGGCGCTGCCGGTGACCGTCGAGGAGGTCGTGGCCACCGCGCGGGACTGCCAGGCGCTGGGCGCCGCCGTCGTCCACCTGCACGTCCGGGACGCCGACACGCGCCCGACCCTGGACCTCGGGCGGGTGCGCGAGGTGGTCGCCGCCGTCCGGGCGGCCACCGACCTGGTCGTCCAGCTGTCGACCGGCGGCGCGGTGACCGACCCGTTCGACGCCCGCCTCGCCGTCCTCGACGCCGCGCCCGACGCCGCCTCGCTCTCGCTGGGCACGGTCAACTTCGGCCGCGACGTCTTCAGCAACCCCTGGGACCTCATCGTCGAGCTGCACACGCAGATGCAGCAACGGGGCATCGTGCCCGAGTACGAGGTCTTCGACCTCGGCCACCTGGCCACCCTGGCGCGGCTGCTGGACCGGTACGGCCCCCCGCACGGCGGGCACGTGCACGTCGACCTCGTCATGGGCGTGCCCGGCGGGATGCCCGGGACGACGCAGGCGCTGGCCGCCTGCCTGCCGCACCTGCCGCCGGGTGCGACCTTCGCCGCCACCGGCGTGGGGCGGACCTCGCTGCCGGTGATGCTCGCCGCGCTGTCGGCCGGGGGTCACCTGCGGGTCGGCATGGAGGACACCCTGACCTACGCGCCCGGTGAGCCGGTGCGCGACAACGCCCAGCTGGTGGCGCGCGCGGCCGGTCTCGCCCGGATCGCCCAGCGCCCGCCGATGACCACCACCGACGCCCGCGCTCTGCTCGGCATCTACCACCCGCCCCTCTCGCGCACGACCGTGGAGGCCGTCCCGTGACCCCCGAACCCACGCCCGCCGGTGGCGCCGCCGTCGACGCCCTGCTCGACCCGGGCTTCCTCGAGGCCGCGGTGCAGCGCCCGATGGCCGACGTCCGGAGGCTGCGCCGGCAGGCCGAGCAGGAGGAGGTCAACCTCTCCTACACCCGCCGGCTGCTGCAGGGCCGGCTGGACATCGTGCGCCGCGAGCTGCAGCGCCGCGCCGAGGACGACGGGCGGTCGCTGGTCGACCTGCTGCCGGAGATCCTCGCCGAGAAGGGCCGCGGCCCCGCGCACGGCCTGGGCCGGCACCAGACCGTGCAGCCGGCCGCGCCGGAGGAGTACGAGTCCTGGGTCAACGGCCTGACCCGCGGCATCGACCTGTCGTCGGTGCCCCAGCTCAGCGACGCCGACCTGGAGCAGGCCGCCCGCGCGCTGGCCGCCGCGGAGAGCTCGCTGTCCGAGCGCCGCCGTGGCGTGCAGAAGGTCATGGACGGGCTGGCCGCGGAGCTGGGCCGGCGGTACCAGAACGGCGAGGCCGACGTCGCCGCGCTGCTGGCCGACGAGGGCCGACACTGAGCAAGGACCACCCTGCCCCCCACCGCTCGCAGGCCCGCGGCGGGACCCGGCAGGGCGACGGTCCCAGCGCGTCACCGGCTCGAGGCGGGACCGGGGAGGGGGCCGCTCCGGTCGTGACCCAGCCAGGCTCGGCCCCGGTGACGCCGGCCGTCTGGCCGGAGAACCCGGTGCTGGTCGAGGTGTGGCGCTCGGGGTTCCTGGAGTCGGTGCACCGCGGGGCGCTGGTCGTCGTGGGCGCCGACGGTGACGTGCTGGAGGCGGCCGGGGACGTCGACCGGCCGATCCTGCCGCGGTCGGCGAACAAGCCGGTGCAGGCCACCGCGGTGCTGGCCGCGGGCTGGGCGCCGCGCTCCGGGGAGGAGCTGGCCATCGGCGCCGGCTCGCACTCCGGGGAGGACGCCCACCGCGAGCTCGCCGCGGCGGTGCTGGCCGCCGCGGGGCTGGGCCCCGAGGACCTCGGCTGCCCGCCGGCCCTGCCGCAGCACGAGCCGACCCGCGCCGGGTGGCTGGCGAGCGGGCGGGCGCCGGAACGCCTGGCGATGAACTGCTCCGGCAAGCACGCGGCGATGCTGGCGGCCTGCGTGGCGGCCGGCTGGCCGACCGAGGGCTACCTCGACCGCGGGCACCCGCTGCAGCAGGCGATCGAGGCTCGGCTGGGCGAGGCCGCCGGGACGCCGGTGACCGCGGTCGTCGTCGACGGGTGCGGCGCGCCCCAGCACGCGCTGCCGCTGACCGGGCTGGCGCGGGCGGTGGCGTCGCTGGTCGAGGCGCCGGCGGGCAGCCGCGAGCGCGCGGTCGCCGACGCGATGCGGGCGCACCCGTGGTTCGTCGCCGGCACCGGCCGCGAGGACACCGACCTCATGCGCGCCGTCGACGGCCTGCTGGTCAAGGGCGGGGCGGACGGCGTGCACGTGGCCGCCCTGCCCGGCCGCGGTGCGGTGGCGCTCAAGCTGGACGACGGTGGCGAGCGCGGCCGCACACCGGCCCTGTGCGCGGGCCTGCGGCGGCTGGGCGTCCCGGCCGAGCAGCTCGCGCCGTGGGCGCTCGTGCCGGTGTCCGGTGGGGACGACGTGGTCGGTGAGGTGCGCTCGGCAGCGACCATCAGGGGTTGAGCCGGACCGCGCCGGTGTGAGCCGTCTCACGCCAGGGTGCTAGCTCCACCGCTTGCAAGAGCTAGCACTCCTGGTTAGCGTCGGAGGCGTGCAGAAGCCCGGCGAGTTCGTCCGCGAGCAGGTGACCACCGTCCGCGAGAAGGTGGACCAGCTCGCGGGCAGCGTCGCGGAGACGGTGGCCGCCGAGCGGTCCAAGGTCACCGCGACCAGCTCGCAGGTGGGCGACTTCATCCGGGAGCAGCGCAACGCCGCGCGGGTGTCCCTGCGAGAGCTCGCCCGCAGCGCCGGGGTGAGCAACCCGTACCTGTCCCAGGTGGAGCGGGGTCTGCGCAAGCCGTCGGCCGAGATCCTCGCGGCCATCGCCAAGGGCCTGCAGATCTCGGCCGAGACGCTCTACGAGCAGGCCGGGATCCTCGACCGCCGGGCCGGCAACCCCGACACCGTGGCGGCGATCCGCAACGACGAGTCGCTCTCCGAGCGGCACAAGGCGGTCCTGCTCGAGCTCTACGAGACCTACGTCCGCGAGCACGCCGCGACCGCACCCGCTGCCCCCGTCACAGCTCCGAGCACCACCCCCGTCCCGAGTTCCTCCAAGGAGTCCGCATGAGCACCGCCGAGACCCTCAAGAAGGTCGGCGAGACCGTCGCCGTCCAGAACAAGACCGTCCTGCTGGCCGCCGTCGGCGCCGGTGACCTCGCCGTCGAGCGCGCCCGCGCCGTCGTCGGGACGCTGCGCTCGCGCGCCGAGGCCCTGCCCGGTGAGGCCCAGGTCCAGGCCGACCTGGCGGCCAAGGAGGCCCGCGCCCGCGTCGAGGAGGCCGCCGGCCGCGCCCGCACCGCCGCGCAGTCCGCTCGCACGTCGGCCCAGCACGTGGCCGCCGCCGTGCGCCCCGAGTCGGTCAAGAGCACGGTGACCGGCCTGGTCAGCACCGCCCGCACCCAGACCGTCGCCACCCTCGAGACCCTCGCGGTCCGCGGCGGCGAGGTCGTCGAGGAGCTGCGTCGCCAGCCGGCCTTCCGCAAGGTCGTCTTCCGCGCCGAGCGCGCCGTGGACGCCGTCGAGGACCGTCTCGAGGACGTCCTCGAGGAGACCGCCGAGACCGTCGCCGAGGCCTCGAACGAGGTCACCTCCGTGGCGCAGAAGGCCGCGGCGAAGACCGCCAAGGTCGTCGACGCCGCCGAGGAGAAGACGGCGCAGGCCGCCGACACCGCCAAGGCCACCATCGCCGAGGCCGACGCCGCGAAGCCGGCCAAGAAGAGCTCGGCCGCCCGCAAGAGCACCCCGGCCAAGACCTCCGCCCGCGTCTCCCGCGCCCGCACCGCCAAGCGGGCCGACGCGACCGCCGTCCCGGCCAAGAGCGACAGCTGAGAGCGGCCCCTCCCGAGGGGCCGACCACCGCACAGGGCCCCGGAGCGCACCGCGCTCCGGGGCCCTGTGCCGTCGCGAGCCGGTGACCGGTGGTCGCCGGCTCCCCTGATGGGGTGGCGGCGTGCCCGGGCATCTCGCGCGCGCCCCGGACGGCGGCCCCGCGGCGGGTACCCTCCGGACATGCTGTCCTTCGACGGGGTCATCTACCTGGGGCTGTACTACGGAGCCCTGGCGCTGACCGCGTACGCGCTCGTCGACGCGCTGATCCGGCCGGCCGCCGGCTACGTCGCCGCGGGCAAGCTGACGAAGCCCGCCTGGGCGGCGATCACCGCCCTGGCCGTCCTCGTCGTGTTCTGGCAGGGGCCGATGAGCTTCCTCGGGCTGCCGGCGATCATCGCGGCGATCGTCTACCTGGTCGACGTCCGGCCCGCGGTGCGGGGGCTGCGCCGGGGTGGCAGCAGCTGGTGACGGTCAGCCCCGGTCCGCGGGCATGACGATCCACAGCACCAGGTAGGCGATGAACTGCGGCCCGGGCAGGATGCACGAGAGCACGAACGCCAGGCGCAGGCCATTGGTCGACAGGCCGTAGCGCCGGGCGATCCCCGAGCAGACACCGGCGATCACCTTGTGCCGGGTGTCCCGGCGGAGGGGCGGGCGGACGGGCGAGGTCATGCCCCCGACCCTACGGTTCGGGCGTGCTCCTGCGGGCGGTTCTCGGCGACATCACCCGGGCCGACGTCGACGTCGTGGTCAACGCGGCCAACCCCGGCCTGCTCGGCGGCGGTGGGGTCGACGGCGCGATCCACGCGGCCGGCGGGCCGGAGGTCCTCGCGGAGTGCCGGGCGTTGAAGGCCCGCCTGCCCGGGGGCCGGCTGCCCCGCGGCGCCGCCGTGGCGACGACGGCCGGCCGGCTCCCCGCCCGCTGGGTGGTGCACACCGCCGGGCCGATCTGGTCGGCCACCCGGGACCGGTCGGCCGTCCTGCGCTCCTGCTACACCGAGAGCCTGCGGGTCGCCGACGGTCTGGGGGCGCGCTCGGTGGCGTTCCCCGCGATCTCGGCCGGCGTCTACGGCTGGCCGCTGGAGGACGCCGCCGTCCAGGCCGTCGCCGGGGTCCGTGCCGCCGAGGTGGAGCACGTGCAGGAGGTCCGGTTCGTCCTGTCCGGCGACGCGGCGCTGGTCGCGTTCGAGGGCGCGCTCAGCGGCTGAAGACGCCCTCCGGGGGCTCGGGGGAGGCGACGGCGTCCTCGTCGTGGACCGGCTGGGCCCTCCCGGCGAACCGGTCGAGGTCGGCGCCCTCCACGACCCGGCTGGGCATGGGGTCCGCGGCGCACCGGCGCACCAGGGCCGCGATCGGCAGCTCGGAGTCCGAGGCGACCGCCACGAGGTTGCCGAAGCGGCGGCCGCGCAGCGTGCCCGGCTCGGCCAGCAGGCACACGTGCGCGAACACCGCGCGCAGCGTGGCGGTCTGGGCGCGGGCGAAGCGCAGCGGCGGCCCGTCGGCGACGTTGGCCGCGTACACCCCGCCGGGGCGCAGCACCCGCCGCGCCTGCTCGGCGTACTCCACGCTGGTCAGGTGCGCAGGGGTGCGGGCCCCGGCGAAGACGTCACTGACGACCACGTCGGCGCTCCCGGCGGGCAGCGCCGCCAGCCCGGCGCGGGCGTCCGCGGCGCGGACCCGGACGCGCGCGCCGCGGGGGAGCGGCAGGTGGGCGCGCACCAGGTCGGTGAGCTGCTGGTCGATCTCCACCACCCGCTGCCGCGAGCCGGGGCGGGTGACCGCGACGTAACGGGGCAGCGTGAGCGCCCCACCGCCGAGGTGCACGACGTCGATCGGCGCGCCCTCCTCGCCGGCGAGGTCGAGCACGTGACCCATGCGGCGGACGTACTCGAACTCCAGGTGCGACGGGTCCTCGAGGTCGACGTGGGACTGCGGCGTCCCGTCGACCATGAGCACCCAGGAACCGTCGCGGTCGGCGTCGCCGAGGAGCTCCGCGGTGCCGCCGCCGACGGGCGTGGGGCCCGGCGGGACCACCTCCGGGGCGGGACGCCGGCTCATCGGCCGCGCAGGAGGGCCTCGGCCGCGGTGTCCCCACCGACGGTGACCTCGGCCGGGCGGCCCCACAGCCGGCGGAGCAGCTGCTCGGCGGGCGCCTCGAGCCGGGCGTCTGCGGGGGCGGCGTCGTCGCGCACCTCGACGACGCCGTCGGTCACGCGGACCAGCCAGGTGCGGCCGGTGTCCGTGCTCCGCACGGCCACGCTCGCCGTGGCGGTGCGCAGCGGCTCGGTGTGCGCCCAGCGGGGGACGACGACCCGCAGCAGCTCGTCGACGCCGTCCTCGGCCAGGTCGGGGTCGACCGCGGTGAGCGGGACGCCGGCCGCGCCCTCGAGGTCCATCCGGTGGACGACGAGCTCGTGCGCCTGCCGGCGGGCCCAGGACGCGGCGGTTCTCTCCGCGGCCGGGCTCATGTGCCAGCACGGGGAGTCCGGGGGCGTGTCGCGCAGGGCGTGCAGCAGGTCGGTCAGGCCGGCGGCGTACCAGTCGACCAGCCCGTCCTCGGGCGGTGCGGGCGGTGGAGCGGGCCGGTCGGCGGTGCCGGCGCGCACGATGGCGGTGGCCCACCGGTGCACGGCGCCGAGGTGGCCGACGAGGTCGCGGACGGTCCAGGCGGGCACCCACGGCACCGGGGTGCTCCAGCGCGCCGTCGTGAACCCGGCGTCCACCTCCTGCACCAGGACGCCGAACCGCTCGCCCTCCTCGACGACGGCCTCGATGCAGCGCTGCCGCAGCGCCTCGTCGACCAGGGACGTCACGCCCCCATCGTGCCCGACGGCGTCGAGATCCCGTGCTCTCGCACCGGCAGGGCGTCCGTGACGTGCGAGATCACGGGATCTCGACGAGCGGGCGAGGCGTCAGACGGGGGCGACGGGCGGGCCGGCCGGGCTCAGGTCGGGGCGACGGCCGACCAGCGGACGGTGACCTCGCCGTGCCGCCACCGCCGCGAGGAGCCGACGAACGGCCAGCCCTGGTCGGCGAGGGTCTGGACGGCGGCCGTCCAGCGCTGGCGCGGGCCGAAGGTGGACAGCCCGGCGGCGGTGGCCCAGGCGGCGTCGAACGCGCGGAGGAACTCGTGCACCGGCTGACCCGGGACGTTGTGGTGGATCAGCGCCTTGGGCAGCCGCTCGGCGAGGTCGGAGGGCCTGTCGAGGTCCGCCACCCGCGCCGACAGGGTGAGGGTGAGGGGCCCGTCGGCGTCCAGGGCCACCCACGCTGCGCGTCGTCCCCACTCGTCGCAGGTGCCCTCCACCAGCAGCCCGCCGGGCCCCAGGGCGGCGCACATGGTCTCCCAGGCGCGCGCCGCGGACTCCTCGTCGTACTGGCGCAGCACGTTGAACGCCCGCACCAGCACCGGGTGCAGCCCCGCCAGCTCGAAGCCGCCCACGCGGAAGTCCACCCGCGGCGGGTCGCGGTCCTCGGCGACGGCGGCCACCCGCGCCGGGTCGATCTCCAGGCCGACGACCTCCAGGCCGTGCACCTCCGGACCCAGCCGGTCGGCCATCTCCAGCGTGGTCACCGCCGACGAGCCGTAGCCCAGGTCGACGACGAGCGGCCGGGCGGCGTCGCGCAGCCGGGGGACCTGGGTGGCCAGCAGCCAGCGGTCGATGCGGCGCAGCCGGTTGGCGTTCGTGGTGCCCCGCGTCGGCAGGCCCAGCGCCCGCGCGCGCCCCGCGGCCAGCCGGGGGTTGGCCTTCTTCGGGGTGAGGACGGCCCGGCGCTTGTGGTCCCCGCCTCCCGCCTCGCTCACCGGTCCAGAGCGTAGACCCGGTTAGCGTGGAGCCGTGCAGGTCCGACCGAACGCCCCCCTCGCGGAGCTGACGACGCTGGCGGTGGGTGGTCCCGCCGAGCGGCTCCTCGAGGTCACCGACGCCGACGAGCTGGTCGCCGCCGTCCGCGACGCCGACGAGGCCGGCCGGCCCCTGCTGGTGCTCGGTGGCGGCTCCAACCTCATCGCCCCCGACGAGGGCTGGCCCGGGGACGTCGTCGCGGTCCGCAGCCGTGGGGTGCGGCGTCGCGGCGGGGAGCTGGTGGTCCAGGCCGGGGAGCCGTGGGACGACCTGGTCGCGTACACCGTGGCCGAGGGCCTGGCCGGCATGGAGGCGATGTCGGGCATCCCCGGCTCGACCGGCGCCACCCCCGTGCAGAACGTCGGCGCCTACGGCCAGGAGGTCGCGCAGGTCCTCACCGCGGTGCGGGTGTACGACCGGGCCGAGAAGACCGACCGGGTGTTCACCCCGGCCGACTGCGGGTTCGCCTACCGCGACAGCCGGCTCAAGCGCGAGCCCGGTCGGTTCGTCGTCCTCGAGGTCACCTTCGTGCTGGAGCCCGGGGAGCTGTCCCGGCCGGTCGGCTACGCGGAGCTGGCCCGGAGGCTGGGCGTGGACCTCGGGGAGCGGGCGCCGCTGGCCGACGTCCGTGCGGCGGTGCTGGAGCTGCGCCGCGGCAAGGGCATGGTCTGGGACCCCACCGACCCCGACAGCCGCAGCGCCGGCTCGTTCTTCACCAACCCGATCGTGCCCGCCGCGCAGGCGGTCGAGGGCTGCCCGAGCTGGCCGGCCGGCGACGGGCGGGTCAAGCTCAGCGCCGCCTGGCTGGTGCAGCACGCCGGCTTCGGCCGCGGCACCCGCGAGGGCCGGGTCGGGACGTCGTCGCGCCACAGCCTGGCCCTGACGACGGCGGACGGCGCCACCGCGGCCGAGCTGCTCGCCTTCGCCGACAAGGTCGTGGCCACGGTGCGGGAGCGGTTCGGCGTGACCCTCGAACGGGAGCCCACCGCCGTCCGGCCCTGAGCGCCTGACCGCCTGGCCGCCGACCGCCTGCGGGCGAGATGCGGTGATCTCGCACGGATCGGCCGCGGGAACGGTGCGAGATCCGGTGATCTCGCACGGATCGGCCGCGGGAACGGTGCGAGATCCCGTGATCTCGCACGGATCGGTCGCGGGAACGGTGCGAGATCCCGTGATCTCGCACCGATCGAGCGGCCGCGGCTCAGTCCTCCCGGAAGACCTTGTGCTGGGCGGCTTGGGCGCGGGGGCGGACGACGAGCAGGTCGACGTTGACGTGGTGCGGCCGGGTGAGGGTCCAGGCGATGCAGTCGGCGACGTCCTCGGCGACCAGCGGCCGGCGCACCCCGCGGTAGACCGCCTCGGCCTTCTCGCGGTCGCCGACCCGGTTGAGGCTGAACTCCTCGGTCTTCACCATGCCGGGCGCGATCTCCACGACCCGCACCGGCTGGTCGAACAGCTCCAGGCGCAGCGTCTCGGCCAGCGTGTGCACCGCGTGCTTGGCCGCCGTGTACGACGCGCCGCCCTCGTAGCTGATCAACCCGGCGGTGGAGCCCACGAACAGCAGGTCACCGGCGCCGGAGGCGATGAGCGCGGGCAGCAGCGCCTTGGTCAGCCGGACGGTGCCCAGCACGTTCACCTCGTAGGTGCGGGCCCAGGAGCCCAGGTCCGCCTCGGCCACCGGGGCGGCGTCGAAGGCCCCGCCGGCGTTGTTGACCAGCACGTCGACCCGGTCCAGGGCGCCGGTGAACTCCTCGACCGAGGCGGGGTCGGTGAGGTCCAGGGGCAGCGCCCGCGCGCCGATCTCCTCGGCCAGCGCGGTCAGCCGGTCCATGCGCCGGGCACCGAGGACGAGGTCGAACCCCTCGGCGGCGAGGCGGCGCGCGGTGGCCGCCCCGATGCCGCTGGAGGCGCCGGTGACGACGGCGGTGCGCCCGTGACCGGGCAGGACGGCGGGACCGGAGGCAGACTGGGCTGAGGGGCCGGGCATGAACCCCATCCTGGCGCTGTTGCAGGATGGAGAGTCGAGCGGGTGCCGTCCGGTGCCCACAGCCGAGGCGGGAGGTCGGACGTGGCCGCTCGCCGCCGTCCCCGGTCGGCCGTGCCCCGGCGGGTGGCGACGCTCTCGGTGCACACCAGCCCCCTCGACCAGCCCGGCGCCGGTGACGCCGGCGGCATGAACGTCTACGTCGTCGAGGTGTCCCGCCGGCTGGCCGCCCGCGGCATCGCCGTCGACGTCTTCACCCGCGCCACCTCCAGCGACCTGCCGCCGGTGGTCGAGATGAGCCCGGGCGTCACCGTGCGGCACGTCAGCGCCGGCCCGTTCGAGGGCCTGGGCAAGGAGGACCTGCCCGGGCAGCTGTGCGCCTTCACCGCCGCCGTCCTGCGCGAGGAGGCGCAGCACGAGCCCGGCCACTACGACGTCGTCCACTCGCACTACTGGCTGTCCGGCCAGGTGGGCTGGCTGGCCCGCGACCGGTGGAGCGTCCCGCTCATCCACACCGCGCACACCCTCGCCAAGGTGAAGAACGCCGCGCTCGCCGCCGGTGACCGGCCCGAGCCGCAGGGCCGGGTGATCGGCGAGGAGCAGGTGGTCGCCGAGGCCGACCGGCTCATCGCGAACACCGACGACGAGGCCCGCCAGCTGGTCGACCACTACGCCGCCGACCCGCGCCGCACCCTCGTCGTCCCGCCCGGCGTCGACCTCGACCGGTTCACCCCCGGCGACCGGACGGCGGCCCGCCGCGACCTGGGCATCGCCGAGGACGCCGTGGTGCTGCTGTTCGTGGGCCGCATCCAGCCGCTCAAGGCCCCCGACCTGCTGCTCGAGGCCGCCGCCCGGATGCTCGCCGACGACCCCGCACTGCGCAGCCGGCTGCAGGTGCACGTCATCGGTGCCCCCAGCGGCTCCGGCCTGGAGGCGCCCCGCCAGCTCGAGCAGCTGGCCGCGCAGCTCGGCATCGCCGACCTCGTCCGGTTCCTCCCGCCCCAGCACGCCGAGCGGCTCGCGCAGCACTACCGGGCCGCGGACGTCGCCGTCGTCCCGAGCCACAACGAGTCCTTCGGGCTGGTGGCGCTGGAGGCGCAGGCGTGCGGCACCCCGGTCGTCGCCGCCGCGGTCGGCGGCCTGCGGACGGCGGTCCGCGACGGGGTGTCCGGCGTGCTCGTCGAGGGCCGCGACCCGGCCGACTACGCCGCCGCCATCCGCGCCGTCCTCGCCCGCCGGGAGCTGCTGTCGGCCGGTGCCCGCCGGCACGCCGGCGCCTTCTCCTGGGAGCGCACGGTGGACTCCCTGGTGGCGGCCTACACCGCCGCGGCCGAGGAGATGACCCTCGCCGCCCGGCAGGCGGTGGCCACCCCCGTGCTGCGCGCGGCCCGCGGCCTCGGGACGGTGCGGGCGCTGGGCGCCCAGGTGGCCCGGTGAGCGGTGCGGGGGACGTCGCCGCGCTCGACGCGGTGATCGAGCAGACCCTGCGCGACGCGGAGCTGGAGCACGAGCACCCCGCGCCGGGCCGCTGGCTGGTGGACCTGCCCGGCACCCAGAAACTCAGGACGGTCTGCGGGCTGATCGTCGGCCGGCACGCCCTACGGGTGGAGGCCTTCGTCTGCCGGCAGCCCGACGAGAACCGCGAGCAGCTGTGGACCTACCTGCTGCAGCACAACGCCCGCATGTACGGCGTCGCCTACTCGATCGACAGCGTCGGCGACGTCTACCTCACCGGCCGGCTGCCGCACGCGGCGGTCACCCCCGACGAGCTCGACCGCGTGCTCGGCGCGGTGCTCAGCTACGCCGACGACCACTTCAACACGATGCTGGAGATCGGGTTCGGCACCTCGATCCGCCGGGAGTGGGAGTGGCGGGTCAAGCGCGGGGAGAGCCTGCGCAACCTGGCGGCGTTCGCCGACTTCGCCGACCCCGATCGGCGGTCCCGCCCCGCGGCCGACGCGGACTCCGGGGCGTGACGGCGACCGACCGCACGGCGGCCTCCGCCGTCGACGACCGCCCCGGCTACGGCCGCCGCTGGTGGGTGCTGGCGACCATGACGGTCTGCCTGCTCGTGGTGATCATGGGGAACACGACGCTCAACGTCGCGATCCCGACCCTGCAGCGCGAGCTCGGCGCCTCCCAGGGGCAGCTGCAGTGGGCGATCGACGCCTACATCCTGGTCTTCGCCGGCCTGCTGTTCTCCTGGGGCGTGCTCGGCGACCGGATCGGGCGGCGGCGGGTGCTGCTGCTGGGGCTGTCGATCTACACCCTCGGCTCGGTGCTGGGCGCCTTCAGCAGCAGCCCGGTCGAGCTGATCGTCTGGCGGGCGGTCATGGGCATCGGGGGAGCGGCGGTGCAGCCGGCCACCCTCGCGGTCATCACCAACGTCTTCCCGCCCGGGGAGCGCGGCCGGGCCATCGGCATCTGGGCCGGCGCGGCGGGTCTGGCGGTGGCCGGCGGCCCGCTGGCCAGTGGTGCGGTGCTGGAGCACTTCTGGTGGGGTGCGATCTTCCTCATCGCCGTCCCGGTCGCCGTCCTCGGGATCCTCGCCACGCTGCTCGTCGTCCCCGAGTCGCGGGACCCCTCGCCGGGCCGGCTGGACGTCCCCGGCGTCCTGCTGTCGATCGCGGCGCTCGTCGGGCTGGTCTACGGGATCATCCACGGCGGCTCGGGGGCCGGCTGGACCTCGCCGGGCGTGCTCGTGCCGCTGCTCGGCGGCCTGGCGCTGCTCGTCGTGTTCGTGCTGCTGCAGCGCCGGTCCAGCCACCCGGCGCTGGACGTGTCGCTGTTCCGCAACCCGGCCTTCTCCGCCGCCGCGGCGGCCCTCGGGCTGAACTTCTTCGCCCTCATGGGCGCGACCTTCTACCTCGTCTACTACCTGCAGGGCGTGCGCGGCTACGGGCCGTTGGCCAGCGGTGCCGCGCTGATCCCCATGGCGCTGGGCATGGCCGTCATGGCGCCGGTGACCTCGCGGATCGCCGAGTGGCTCGGTGCCAAGCTCGTCGTGGCCACCGGCTTCGCGTTCATCACCACCGCCGTCCTGGGGTTCCAGCTGCTCGACGGCGGCTCGCCGCTGTGGCTGCTGCTGGTCGTGCTGTCGGTGCAGGGCCTGGGCATGGGGGCGGTGATGGCGCCGACGACGGAGTCGATCATGTCCGTCGTCCCCCGGCACAAGGCGGGGGCCGGTGCGGCGGTGAACAACTCGGTGCGGCAGGTGGGCGGCGCGCTGGGCGTGGCCATGCTGGGATCCCTGCTGGCGGCGTCCTACGCCGCGCACCTGGGGGACGCCGTCGACGCGCTGCCCGCCGGCGCCCGGGCGGAGGCCAGCACCTCGCTGGTGGCGACCCTGGAGGCGGTCGAGGGCGCCCGCGCGACCGGGGACGCCGAGGTCGCGGCGGCCGCGGCCGGCATCGTCGGCCCCGCCCAGGACGCCTTCGTCTCGGCCATGCACCTCACCGCGGTCGGCACGGCCGCGGCCACGCTGGTCGCCGCCGTCGTCGTCCTCGCCTGGCTGCCCGGGCGCCGGCGGCCGGCCGGTCAGGACGCGGCGCCGGCCCACCAGTAGGTCGTCGAGCTGCGCGGCCGGTCGTCCCGGAGGCGCCGCATCGCCTCGGCGACCTCCGGTTCCCGCTCCACCGGCAGGCACAGCCGGCGGCGGGTGAAGGCCAGGACCACGTCGGCCGGGGCGTCCTGCCAGGGGTCCGGCCGGGACTCCGTGGCCGACTCGGCCGCGATGCCCAGCTCGGCCAGCACCTCGCCGAACAGCTGCGCGCTCGGGCCGGTGGGACGGACCTGGCCGTGGAAGTGCCGCCACAGCGGCCCCATGGACGTCCAGGGGTGCACGTCGCCGAGCTCCACCACCACCCGCCGCCGGGCGTGGTCGGTCAGGGCGGCGACGAACTGCTCGATGCCGGGCACGTTGTAGACGACGTCCGCGGCGACGACGACGTCGGCCACCGGCACCTCCGCGGCCACGTCGGGCCACGTGCCGCACCAGGTCCGCACCGGGGTGGGGGCGGCCGCGGCCCGGTAGCGGTCGAGCATCTCGGGGGAGGAGTCCACGGCGAGCAGTTCCGCGGCACCCACGGGGATGCTGGCCCGGCCACCGCCGCAGCCGACGTCGAGCACGCTGGCCGGCGCGGCCTCCCGCACGGCGTCGACGGTGCGCCCGGGACGGCCCCCGCTGCCGAACAGGCCGGGCGGGAAGCCGTAGGGCGACTCGGGTGCGGCGGCGAGGATCGCCGGGTCTATGGCCCACGCGGCCAGCTCCTCGCGCCAACGCTCCAGTGCGGTCACCAGGCGATGGTGCCCTGCCGCTCCGGCCCCCCTGCAGGACCCCGCCCTGCTGGGGGGAGGGGCTCCTCCTCTGGTGGGGGCAGGGGGGTCCTCCTACCGTGGCGCGGGTGCAGGAGGAGCCCGCGCAGCAGCGCTTCGTGCGGGCCCTCGTGGGCGTCGTGGCCGCCTCCGCCCTGGCCTACCCGGTGCTGCTGTGCGCGGTGCAGCTGGCCCTGGCGCAGCTGGTCGTCGTCGACGTCCCCGCGGTGGTGCTGTGGCTGGCCGTCGCGGTGGCCTGCAGCGTCGCCGTCGTCGCCGCGCTGCGCTGGGGCGCGGCCCGCCCCGTGCGCAGCCCCTGGTTGCTCGCCGGCCTGCTGCCACCGGCGCTCTTCGAGCTGTGGGTGGTGTGGCCGCTGCTCACCCGCTGAGCCACGCCTCCGGACGTCGGGCAGGATGGCCGCGTGACGAGGACACCCCCCGGGACGCTGGTGCTGCTCCGCCACGGCGAGAGCGAGTGGAACAAGGCCAACCTGTTCACCGGCTGGGTGGACGTGCCGCTGTCGGAGAAGGGCCGCGTCGAGGCCGCCCGCGGCGGGGAGCTGCTGGCCGAGCACGGTCTCCTGCCGGAGGTCGCGCACACCTCCGTGCTCAAGCGGGCCATCACCACCGCCGAGCTGGCGCTGGCCGCGGCCGACCGGCAGTGGATCCCGGTCAAGCGCTCCTGGCGGCTCAACGAGCGGCACTACGGCGCCCTGCAGGGCAAGGACAAGGCCGCCACCCTCGCCGAGTACGGCGAGGAGCAGTTCACCGTGTGGCGCCGCTCGTACAGCACCCCGCCGCCGCCCATCGAGGCCGGCAGCGAGTACGCCCAGGACGGCGACCCGCGCTACGCGATGCTGCCGCCGGAGGTGCGCCCGGCCACCGAGTGCCTCGCCGACGTCGTCGTCCGGATGCTGCCCTACTGGTACGACGCCATCGTCCCGGACCTGCGCGCCGGGCTCACCGTGCTCGTCGCGGCGCACGGCAACAGCCTGCGGGCGCTGGTGAAGCACCTGGACGGCATGGGGGAGGACGAGGTCGTGGGCCTCAACATCCCCACCGGGGTCCCGCTGCGCTACGACCTGGACGACGAGCTGCGCCCGGTCAAGCCCGGTGGTGAGTACCTCGACCCCGAGGCGGCGGCCGCGGCCATCGAGGCGGTCAAGAACCAGGGCAAGAAGTAGCCCGGCACCACGACGACGGCCCCCTCTCCCGACGCGAGAGGGGGCCGTCGTCGTGGTGCGGGCCTAGCCTGCGGCGCTGATCCGCCGTTCGCCGGTGACGAGGTAGACCACCCGCCGGGCGACGCTCACCGCGTGGTCGGCGAAGCGCTCGTAGTAGCGGCCCAGCAGGGTGATGTCGATGGCGGTCTCGACGCCGTGCGGCCAGTCGTCGGAGAGGACCTCGCGGAACAGCTGGCGGTGCAGCCGGTCCATCGCGTCGTCGTCGTCCTCGAGCTCGAGCGCGGCCTCGACGTCCTGCTTGGCGATGACCGTGCCGGCCTTGGTGACCAGGGTCTCGGCGACGTGGCCGGCCTCGAGGAAGACCGGTCGCACCTCCTGGGGGACCGCCGACTCGGGGAAGCGCATCCGGGCGACCTTGGCGATGTGCTCGGCGAGGTCCCCCATGCGCTCGAGGTCGCTGGCGATGCGCATCGCGGTGATCACGGTGCGCAGCTCCGTGGCCACCGGGGCCTGGCGGGCCAGCAGCGTGAAGCAGCGCTGCTCGATGCTCTCCCGGGTGTTGTCCAGCGCGTCGTCGGCGGCGATCACCAGGTCGGCGAGGGTCACGTCGGCGTCGAGCAGGGCGGTGGTCGCCTTGGCCAGTTGTGACCCCACCGAGTTGGCCATGTCCACCAGGCAGCCGCGGATGTCGTCGAGCTCCTCGCGGTAGTTGTCGCGCACCTCGTCCTCCTCGTCGGCCGCTGGGGCCGTGTCCGCAGCGTCGGGTCGGCGTCTGTTCGCGATCCCGGCGCGTCCACGTCCGAGACTAGGTCGGGATCGGCGCGCCATCCGGCCCAGCGCGGTGAACGGGTGGGCACGGGAACGTGAACAGTGCCGGTACGGCCCGGTGGCGCCACCCCGACGGGGGATGACGGTGGGTCGGGGCGGCCTAGCATCGGCGGGAGGAGCGGACTCGCGAGCGGTGCGGCCGCACGCGGCGGCGAGGAGGAGACGTGAGTCCCACGGTCGCCCTCGTGGTCGGCCTCGTGATCGGTGGCGCCCTGGTCGCCACCGTCCTGCTGCGGTACAACCGCCCCGACCTCGACCGCTCGCCACCGCCGCCGTCGCCCCCGCTGGGGGAGACGATCCTGGCCCGCCGGCTGGTCGACCTCATGGACCCCGCGGTCGTCTTCCTCGACGCCGACGACGTCGTGCTGCTGGCCAACCCGCCGGCCCGGGCCCTGGGCATCGTCCGCGACACCCGGCTGCTGGTGCCCGAGCTGCTGGTGCTGGCCAACGACGTCCGGACCGGCAGCCGCCGCCGGGTCGAGGTGGACCTGCCCGGCGAGCTGGTCGGCGGCGGGCCCAGGCAGGTCGGGGTGCACGGCATCCGCCTGGAGACCGGCCCCCTGCCGGGGCCGGTGGCCCTCGTGCTGATGGACGTCACCGAGGCGCGGCGGGTGGAGGCGGTCCGGCGGGACTTCGTCGCCAACGTCGGTCACGAGCTGAAGACGCCCGTCGGTGCGCTGCGCCTGCTG
The DNA here is from genome assembly GCF_054050635.1 of Geodermatophilus sp. SYSU D00079. Lineage (NCBI taxonomy): Bacteria > Bacillati > Actinomycetota > Actinomycetes > Geodermatophilales > Geodermatophilaceae > Geodermatophilus > Geodermatophilus sp. SYSU D00079. The sequence continues at coordinate 44,023 of NZ_JBJGZS010000004.1, forward strand.
GCCGAGGCGGTGGAGGACGCCGCGGACGACCCGGACACGGTGCGCCGGTTCGCCGCGCGCATGACCCACGAGGCCGAGCGGTTGTCCCGGCTGGTCCGGGAGCTCATCGACCTGTCCCGGCTGCAGGGCGGCGAGCCGCTGCCGGAGCTGCAGCCGGTGGAGGTCGACCGGGTCGTCGCCGAGGCCGTGGACCGCACCGGCCTGGCCGCGTCGGCCAAGCAGATCACCATCGCCTCCGGCGGGCAGCACGGCCTGGTGGTCCGCGGGGTCGAGTCCCAGCTCGCGACCGCGGTGACCAACCTGCTGGCCAACGCCGTCGCCTACAGCCCGGAGGGCACCCGCATCGCGGTCGGTGCCCGCGCCCGGTCCGGCTTCGCGGAGATCACCGTGACCGACAGCGGCATCGGCATCCCCCGGGAGGACCGCTCCCGCGTGTTCGAGCGCTTCTACCGCGTCGACCAGTCGCGGGCCTCGGCCACCGGTGGCACCGGCCTCGGGCTGGCCATCGTCAAGCACGTGGCCAGCAACCACGGCGGCTCGGTGAGCGTGTGGAGCGAGGAGGGGCTGGGGTCGACGTTCACGCTGCGGATCCCGCTCGCGCGCTCCGCCGTCCCGGAGTCACCCGCGGCCGGCGGGCTCCCCGCACCTCCCCCCGCCGGCGGCGCGGTCGCCGGCCCCGCACCCACCGGCGATCCGGTCGCCGGTCCCGATGCCGGCGGCGACGTGGTCGCCGGCGACGCCCCGAAGGGACGGTCATGACGCGAGTGCTCGTGGTGGAGGACGAGGAGTCCTTCTCCGACGCGCTGTCCTACATGCTGCGGCGGGAGGGGTACGACGCCGTCGTCGCCCCCACCGGGCCGGAGGCGCTGGCGGAGTTCGACCGCGGCGGCGCGGACATCGTGTTGCTCGACCTCATGCTCCCCGGCCTGTCGGGCACCGAGGTGTGCCGCTCGCTGCGGGCCCGCAGCAGCGTGCCGATCATCATGCTCACCGCCAAGGACTCCGAGGTCGACAAGGTCGTGGGCCTGGAGCTCGGCGCGGACGACTACGTCACCAAGCCGTACTCGGCCCGCGAGCTGGTCGCCCGGATCCGGGCCGTGCTGCGCCGCCACGGCGAGGCCGAGGCCCCCGCCGACGGCGCGCTGGAGGCCGGACCGGTCCGCATGGACGTCGAACGGCACGTGGTCTCCGTGGACGGCGAGCCGGTGGCGCTGCCGCTCAAGGAGTTCGACCTGCTGGAGCTGCTGCTGCGCAACGCCGGGCGGGTGCTCACCCGGGTGCAGCTCATCGACCGGGTGTGGGGCTCGGACTACGTGGGCGACACCAAGACCCTCGACGTCCACGTGAAGCGACTGCGGGCCAAGATCGAGCCCGACCCCGCCAACCCCAAGTACCTGGTGACCGTGCGGGGCCTCGGGTACAAGTTCGAGGCCTAGGAGGCCGGTCGGGGCTACTGGCCCCGGCCGGTCTCCTCCTGCAGCTCGTCGATCTTGCGCGAGGCGTCGGCCTTGGTGATGTCCTCGGGGACCTCCTCGCCGGCCTCGCGGGCGAGCGTGCCGAGGTAGCTCTTCTGCGCCCCGGTGGCCGGCTCGTCGCCGGTCACCCAGTCCGACGGGTCCTTCTCCGTGCTGCGGTCGGGGTTCGCGTTCGATTCGCTCATGTGTTCGAGCGTAGGGCCATCGGCGCCGGTCCGCAGGTCGGGCGACCCCGCGTTCAGGCGCGGGTCAGTTCCCGGGTGGGCTGCGCGGCGGTCCGCTGCTCACGGACGGCGTCCCACCGGCGTCCGGTGCGGTAGACGTGCACCGCCCCGCAGGCCGGGCACTCGACGTGCATGGCGATGTGGGTCGCGTGGTTGGTCACCGAGCGGATGCGCCGGTCCGCGACCAGTTCGTCGGTGGAGGTGACGGGGCAGGTGATCAGCAACATGGGGAGAGCGTGCTCCGGGCCACACCCGGGCACGAGTGGCAGGACTGACCGCAAACGCAAGTTCTCTGCCATCATGTCGGCATGACCGGGAGCGACCGTCCCCTCGTCGTGAGCACCGTCGTCGCCGACGGTCTCGTGGGCAGCTTCGGCCTGGGCGTCGCGGCGGAGGTGTTCGGCTACGACCGCCGCGAGATGGGGCTGCCGCTGTTCGACTTCGGCCTGGTCACCGAGCACCCGGGCGTCGTCCGCACCGACACCGGCATCCCGATCACCGTGGAGCACGGTCTCGACCGGCTGGCCGCCTCCGACATCGTGACGATCACGGCGTGGGAGCTGTTCAGCCGCGTCCCCACCCCGCAGCTGCTCGACGCGTTCCGCGCCGCGCACGCCAACGGGGCACTCATCGTCAGCCAGTGCACCGGGGCGTTCGTCGTCGCCGCGGCCGGCCTGCTGGACGGGCAGCGGGCCACCACGCACTGGAAGTACGCCGGCGAGCTCGCCGCGCGGTACCCGGCCGTGCAGGTCGACCCGATGGTCCTCTACGTCGACAACGGCCAGATCATCACCGGGGCGGGCACCGCCGCCGGGGTGGACACCCTGCTGCACGTGGTCCGCCGCGAGTGGGGCGCGGCCGCGGCCAACGCGCTGGCGCGGGAGATGGTCGTCCCGCCGCACCGCGACGGCGGGCAGGCGCAGTTCATCGACGCCCCCGTCCCCGCCTGCGAGGACGACCTGCTCGGCGCCGTGCTGGAGTGGGCCTCGGCGCACCTGGCCGACGACATCAGCGTCGACACCCTCGCCCGGCGGGCGCTGATGAGCCCACGCAGCTTCGCCCGCCGCTTCAAGGCCACCACCGGGACCACCCCGCACGCCTGGCTGCTCGGCCAGCGGCTGGCCGCGGCGGAGGAGCTGCTGGAGAACAGCGACGCCCCGGTCGAGGAGATCGCCCGGCTGGTCGGCTTCGGCACCGCGGCCGGGCTGCGCGAGCAGTTCACCCGCCGCCGGGGTGTCTCGCCGCGGGCCTACCGGCAGACCTTCCGGGCCGCGGCCCTCGTGGGGGACGACGACCGCGCCGCCTGAGCGGCACCGTCCCGGGCGATCCCCTCAGGCCCCGGGGATGGGCCGCGCGACGCCGACCAGCGAGTCCAGGCGGGCGGCGTTGGCCGGGGCCAGCGGGCTGCGGACCACCTCGGTCAGCGCGAACCCCGCCCGGGCCAGCAGCAGCGCGTGCGTGCGCGGCGTGAAGTGCCAGATGTGCTCGGTCGGCTTGAGCGTCCACCAGCGGGTGCCCAGCAGCCGGGCGGGCAGCGACGAGTAGTACGGCGTGGAGAACAGGACGACGCCGTCGTCGGCCACCAGCGAGCGCACCGTCCGCCAGAACGCCAGCGGGTCGGGCACGTGCTCGACGGTGTCCCAGGCGCAGACGACGTCGAAGCCGGGGGTCAGCGGGGCGTCCTCGACCTGACCGCAGAACACGTCGAGGCCCAGGCGGTCGCGGGCGTGCGCGGCGCCGGTGCGGGAGAGCTCCACGCCCGCCGTCGTCCAGCCGGCGTCGCGCGCCGCGGCCAGGAAGAGGCCGTAGCCGGCGCCGACCTCCAGCAGGCGACCGCCGGCCGGGGCGCCGCCGTGCTCCCGTTCGATGAGCCGCAGCCGGCCGGCGGTCCAGGTGCGCTGCAGCAGCATGGCGGGGGAGAGGCGCGCACCGCCGGCCGTCGCGCCGTCGTCCCCGGCCAGGGCGTTGCCGTAGACCCCGCCCTCGAAGTAGCCGACGTCGTCGTAGAGCCGCTGCAGGGCCTCGGGGCGCAGTCGCGGGCTGATGAACACCAGCGCGCACTGCGGGCAGCGCACCACGCCGAACGGGGCGACGTCGTGGACCAGCGTGCCGGGGACGCGGCACAGGCAGCAGACGACGTCCTCGGTGTCCTGCGCCGTCCACGTCGCCAGCTCGCCCACCGGGTCAGCCTACGGAGCCCTCCGCGGGGCCCGGGGAGGCGGGAGCCGCCGCGCCGACCGGCGGGTCGGCCGCACCCGAGCCGCCTTCGGAGGCGGCCGGGTAGCGCAGCGCGAGCAGCGAGGCGACCCGCCGCCGGACCGCCGCGGAGACCAGGCTGCCGTCCTCGCCGGGCTCGAGCAGCTCGCCGGGGACGACGACGTAGCGGTCGGGCGCGGCGTCGGCCAGCGCCAGGAACGCGCGGCGCACCGCGTCCGGGTCCGCGCCCTCGGGGGCCGAGGTGACCGGGGCGTCCACGACCACCGTGAGGTCCGGCAGCAGGCCGCGGGTGGCCCACAGCGAGGTGCGGAAGATCCGGTCGCCGTCGAGGCCCTGCCCGGCGCCGTGGAAGGCGACGGAGGTGTCGACGTAGTGGGTGTTCACCACCACCTGGTTGCGCTCCAGGGCCGGCCGGATCACCGTCGCGACGTGCTGGGCGCGGTCCGCCGCCGCCAGCAGCGCCGCGGTGTGCGCCCCGACCGCGCGGTCGTCGTCGTCCGGGACCGGCTCGGCGGGCGGGAACCCGGTGCCGGTGCCGGGGGCCGGCGGGAACAGCACGCCGCGCACCTTCCGGCCGAGCTGGGTGTCGCTGGGCTCGGAGGTGACCAGCACCGGGCAGCCGCAGTCGCGCAGCACCGCGGCGAGGTCCTCGGCGTACCGGTGGGTGAGCTCGCGGTCCGCGCCCTCGACCACCACGAACAGCCCGACGCTGCTGGCCGAGGCCGAGAGCAGGTCCGACCGGCCCCACAGCAGCCGCAGCACGTCGCGGAACCGCGTGCGCGACCGGCCCGGCGAGACCTGCCGGGTGGCGTAGGCGCTGACCAGGAGCGCGATCAGGCCGCCGACCATCAGCGTGAGCCCGGGGCCGGTGGGGCTGAACACCAGGCCGCCGACGCGGACGTCGTGGCTGCCCAGCAGCCCGGCCAGCCCCGGGCCGACCGCCACGGCGAGCAGCAGGACGATCCGCACCGAGGAGACGAGGAAGGCGTAGACGCGGCCGCGCAGCCGGTCCTCCACCTCGAAGCCGATCAGCGTGTAGCCGATGATCCAGCTGACCCCGGCGAACAGGCCGACGAGGAAGGCCACGGCGGTGGCCAGCACGAACTCCCGCAGCACCGACATCGCCAGCAGCGCCAGGCCGGCCAGGCCGATCGCCCGGGCGAACAGGACACGGCGCGGCACCGTGGGCAGCACCCGCGGCCCGGCCAGCATGCCGATGGCCAGCCCGGTGAACACCACGCCGAACACCACCGAGTACCCGGCCGTCCCGGCGTCCAGGGTGGCGACGTAGAGCTGGGCGACGCCGATGATCAGCCCGCCGGCCCCGAAGGCGCCGATGACGCCGACGTAGAGCGCCCGCATGACCGGTTGCCCGCGCAGGAAGGACACGCCCTCCACCACCAGGGAGAAGACGTTGCGCTGCCCGCCGTCCCGGTCCACCGGCGTCCCGGGGATCAGCCGGCGGGAGAGCAGCACGGTCAGCGAGCTGACACCGAACGTGGCGGCGTTGAACAGCAGTGCGACCACGATCGCGGTGCGGGACTGGGTGCCGTCGCTCTCGCCGAGCAGCCGGCTGGCGGTCGACAGCAGCGCGAAGACCAGCGCGGCCACCGGGACGGCGCCGTAGACGGAGAACAGCGAGACCTGGTTGGCCACGGCCAGCCGCTCGCGGGGCACGATCGCCATCCACATCGCCTGCTTGGCCGGGTTGGTGAACAACCCGACCGCCTCGACGAGGAACTGGGCGACGTAGAGCCAGGTCAGCTCGTAGGTGACGGCGATGGACAGGTACAGCCCCAGGGCCAGCAGCTCACCGACGACGACGGTGGTCCGACGGTCCAGCCGGTCGGCCAGCGCCCCGGCCAGCGGGCCGAGCAGCAGGTCGGGGAGCAGGCGGGTGAGGATCACACCGGAGATCGCCGCCCCCTGCACGGCCAGCGACTCCTCCCGGGTGAGCTGCTGGGCCATCGCCGTGGTCGCCAGCAGGCCCAGCCAGTCCCCGAGGCTGGAGAGGGTGATCGCCGCCCACAGGCGGCGGAACACGGGGATGCGGACGAGGGCGAGGAAGGCGTTGTCGGGGCGGGCGGGGTCCGGCTCCGCGTCCCGGCCGCGGAGCCGCTCCCCGGCGGCCGGAGCGCCCGCGGCCGCGTGCTCCTCGATCACAGTCCCCGCCGTCCGCTCGTCGATCCGTACCGGACGAGGGTAGTGGCGGGGGGCGGCAGGTCAGTCCTGCCGCACCCCCGACGGGTGGTCCGCCCCGGGCCGGCGGCGGTGGAGGACGACGGGGACCGGCGCCGGGCTCGCCGGGTGCGGGGCGACCAGGCCCTGGTCCAGCCGGGTCTCGGTGAGCCGGCGCAGCTCCTCGTACGCGGGGCCCCCGAGGAGCGCGGTCAGCTCCGCGGCGTAGGTGAGCACCAGCGGTTCGGGGGAGACGTGCGCGGCGGGCGAGCCGGTGCACCACCAGTGCAGGTCGTGCCCGCCGGGGCCCCACCCGCGCCGGTCGAACTCACCGATGCTGGAGACCAGGACCCTCGTGCCGTCGGGCCGCTCCACCTCCTCCTGCTCCCGCCGCACCGGCAGCTGCCAGCAGACGTCGGGCTTGGTGAGCATCGGGTGCAGGTCCTCCCGCAGCGCCATGCGGTGCAGCGCGCAGCCGGTGCCCCCGGGGAACCCCGGCCGGTTGAGGAACACGCAGGCGCCGTCGACGCGCCGGGTGCGCAGCGAACGGACGCCGTCCTCGTCGTCGGCGGCGTCCTCCTCGGTCCAGGCGCCACGGCCCACCGGGGCGAGCTGCCAGTCCTCGTCGGCGAGGTCGGCGACGGCGGCGGTCACCCGGGCCAGGTCGTCCTCGTCGGTGAAGAACGCGCCGTGGCTGCAGCAGCCGTCGTCCGGCCGGCCCTCGACCACCCCGGCGCAGCCGCGGCCGAACACGCACGTCCAGGCCGACGCCAGCCAGGTCAGGTCGGCGCGGACCACGTGGCCGGGGTCGGCGGGATCGGGGAACTCGACCCACTCGCGGGCGAAGTCCAACGGCACCTCGGGAGGGACGTCCTGCACCCGGTCAGCGTAGGAGCCACTGCGCGGGCGCCGGGAACCGTCGGCCGGGGGTGGGATCCGCACCACGACCGCGGCCACGGGGGCCCCGGCTGCTGACCGGATCAGCCCGTCCGGGTGGCGACCGGCAGACTGACCGCATGCGGCTCGGGGTGCTGGACGTCGGATCGAACACGGTGCACCTCCTGGTGGTCGACGCGCACAGGGGCGCCCACCCCACCCCGATGCACGACGACCGCGAGGTCCTGCGCCTGGCCGAGCACGTCGGCCCCGACAACCTCCTGTCGAAGGAGGGTGAGAAGGCGCTGGTCAAGGCGGTGCGCAAGGCCTGCGACCAGGCCGAGCGGCAGGGCTGCGAGGAGCTGCTGGCGCTGGTGACCTCGGCGATCCGCGAGGCGGACAACGGCCTGGAGGTGCTGGCGCGGGTCCGGGAGCGGACCGGCGTGGACCTGCAGGTGACCAGCGGTGAGGAGGAGGCCCGGCTGACCTTCCTCGCCGTCCGCCGGTGGTTCGGGTGGAGCGCCGGCCGGCTGCTCGTGCTCGACATCGGCGGCGGGTCGCTGGAGCTGGCCAGCGGGCTGGACGAGGACCCCGACGTCGCGCTGTCCCTGCCGCTGGGCGCCGGGCGCATGACCCGCCGCCACCTGCCCGAGGCCCGTACCGGCGGCCGCCCCGACCTGCGCGCCCTCGAGGAGCTCGACGGGTACGCCGCCGACCTGCTGCGGCCCGCGACGTCGAAGCTGCTGGCCGGCGGCCCGCCGGACCTCGTGGCCGCGACGAGCAAGACCTTCCGCACGCTGGCCCGGCTGACCGGTGCGGCGCCCTACTCCGCCGGGCTGCGCGCGCCGCGGCAGCTCACCCTCGACGGCCTGGAGCAGCTGATCGGGTTCGTCTCCCGCATCGAGTCCGCGGCGCTGGCCGAGCTGCAGGGCGTGTCACCCGACCGCGCGCACCAGGTCCCCGCCGGCGCCGTCGTGGCGCGCGCGGCGATGCGCGCGCTCGACGTACCGTCCGTCCGGATCTGCCCGTGGGCGCTGCGGGAGGGCGTCATCCTGCGGCGCCTGGACTCTCTGGAGGAGCAGCTGTGACCACCTCCCGCCGGGACCCGGAGACCGGTGGCCGGCCCCTGGCCGACATCCTCCGGGAGGCCGGGGTCGAGTCCCCGGCGCGGGGACGCCGGCGCCGGGAGGACGACACCGACACCGGCATCCGACAGCGGGGGAGCGGTGGTGAGCGCCCTGCGGACACCGGCCGGGTGGGCGAGCGCGCCCCCTTCGGCCGCCGCGCCGTCGACCGGACCGGTGACCTGGCCCGGCCGACGCCGCTGCCCGAGCGGCGACGGGCCCGGCCCGAGCCCTCCACCGCGGCCATCCCGGGCCTCCGCCCGTCCAAGAAGCCCGGCGTCCCCGGCGCGGCGACGTCGGCCACCGGCTCGCTCCGGGCGCAGCAGCCGGCCGACGCCGGGCCCTCCACCGGGCCGATCCCCGTCGTCCGCCCCGACGACGACGCCCCGCTGCTCGACGAGGAGGCCCTCGGCCCGCGGGAGGGGGTCCTGGCCTGGCTGCGCTTCGCCGGCGAGCTGGTCGTCGCCCTCGCCGCCGGCGTCGGCATCTACTTCCTGTTCACCGTGCTGTGGGAGCTGCTGCCCTACCTCGCCGTGGTGCTGGCACCGCTGGCCGTCGCCGCGCTCGTGGCCGGCGTCGGGGCGTGGCGGCAGCGGCAGGACAAGGAGCCGGCCGGCTTCCGGCTGGTCGGCGTCCTGGTCTTCGCCGGGACGGTGCTGACCATCGCCCCGGCCGCCGGTCTCCTCTCCGGGACGTGACGGAGGGCCCCGCTGCCCCTGCCGCTCGCGGGCTCGCGGCGGGCCCCTGCAGGAGGGGCCTCACTCCTCCTCGTCGTCCTCCTCCGGGCCGGCGGCGAACTGCTCGACCATCGCGGCGGTGAACGCGTCGAGGTCGTCGGGCTTGCGGCTGGTCACCAGGTTGCCGTCGACGACCACCTCCTCGTCGACCCACTTGGCACCGGCGTTGCGCAGGTCGGTCTGCAGGGAGGGCCACGAGGTCATCCGGCGGCCGCGGACGACGTCGGCCTCGGCCAGCACCCACGGGGCGTGGCAGATCGCCGCCACCGGCTTGCCCGACTCGAAGAAGGCCTTCACGAAGGCGACGGCGTCGGCGTCCGCACGCACGAAGTCCCCGTTGATCACCCCGCCGGGCAGCACCAGGGCCGCGTACTCGTCGGGGTCGGCGGAGCTCACGGGGACGTCGACCTTCTTGGTGTCGGCCTTGTCGATGTGGTCGTAGGCGGTGATCTCGCCGGCCTCCAGCGACACCAGCTCCGGCTCGGCGCCGGCCTCCTCCAGCGCCTGCCACGGCCGGTCCAGCTCGACCTGCTCCACGCCGTCGGTCGCGAGGACCGCCACCTTCATGCCGTCCAGTTCTCCTGCCATGCGGCCGCCGCTACCCCGGCCCCGACGACGGCACACGCGGCCGCACTACGTTCGGCACGTGCGCTCGCAGACCCCCTCCCCGGTGCGCCGCCTGCTCGGCCGGCGCCTGGGCGCGCCCGCCGGAGCCGGCCGGTGGCCCGCCGACCCGGTGACGACGGCGGCGGACCTGGCGGCGGCGGGCTTCGCCGTCGCCCTCGAGCACCGGCCCGCCGCCGACGCCGGTGACCCGACCGCCGCGCTGCGGGAGCTGGTCGCACGGGTGGCCGCGGCCGGCATCGCCGACCGGTGCGAGCTGACCGTCCCGGTGGACCGGCTCGGTGCCGCGGACGCCGTGGCGGTGGCCCGCACCGCCGCCGGGGCCGGACTCGGCGTGGCCCTGACCGGCGCGCCCCCCGGGGTCGACGCCGTCACCGGGGACCTGCCGGCGCCGGTGGTGGTGGTCCCCGCCGACCACCCCGGCGCCGAGCAGCGCTGCCGCGCGCTGGCCGACGCCCGGGTCCGCCTGGCCGCCGGGCGGGGCGCCGCGGCGGACCTCGCCTTCGTGCGCTGCCTCAACGTGCTGATGGCCGGGGCCGGGCGCCCCGCGGTCGGCACCACCGATCCGCGGCTGGTCGCCATCGCCGGCGAGCGGGCCGCCTGGAACGAGCGAACACCGGACAGCTGGGAGTACGTCATGCCGTGGAGAGTCCGCACCGAGCAGCAGCGCCGGCTGGTCGCCGGCGGGTACGGGGTGCGGGTCGTCGTCCCGTCGGGGGAGCGGGCCGCGCTCGTTCCGCTGCGCCGGCTGGCAGGTCTGCGATGACCGCGGGCGGGCGGCAGGGCCTGGCGATCATCGGCGGCGGCAAGATCGGGGAGGCGCTGCTGTCGGGCCTGGTCCGGCGGGGCGGGCCGGACGGCATCGTCGTCTGCGAGCGCAGCCCCGAGCGGGCGGCGGAACTGACCGGGCGCTACGGCGTGCCGGTCCTCGGGCTCACCGAGGCGGCGGCCCGGGCCCGGGTGCTGCTGCTGGCGGTCAAGCCGCAGGACATCGGCACCCTCCTCGGGCTGCTGGGCGGGTCGGTCGACGCGGACCACCTGGTCGTCTCGGTCGCCGCCGGCGTCCCGACGTCGACGATCGAGGCCGCCCTGCCGGAGGGGGTGCCGGTCGTCCGGGTCATGCCCAACACCCCGGCGCTGGTCGACGAGGGCATGTGCGTGCTGTCGGCCGGGGCGCACGCCGACGAGGCGCACCTGGACGAGGCCGAGGCGCTCCTGGCCGCCGTCGGGCAGGTGCGCCGGGTGCCGGAGAGCCAGCAGGACGCCGTGACGGCGCTGTCGGGCAGCGGTCCGGCCTACTTCTTCTACCTGGTCGAGGCGATGATCGACGCCGGCATCCTGCTCGGCCTGCCGCGGGCGCTGGCCGCGGACCTCATCGTGCAGACCGCCCTGGGCTCGGCGGTGATGCTGCGCGACTCGGGGGAGCACCCGGTGCAGCTGCGCGAGGCGGTCACCAGCCCCGGCGGGACGACGATCGCGGCGATCCGGGAGCTGGAGCGGCACGGTGTGCGGGCGGCGCTGATCGCGGCGATCGAGGCGGCGCACGCCCGGTCGGTGGAGTTGGGTCGGCGCCCGGAGGGGCGGTGACCCTACCGCTCAGGGGTGCGGATTTGTCGACACAGCGTGACTGGATGCGGACGTGTCGTCGACGACGCGCCCAGACACACGTCGATCTACCGACATAGGTGTAGTTCTGCCCAGGACGGACCGGTCCGCATGTCCGTTTCTTCCATCGCTTCTGTCACGCCAGTCCCCCTACGCTCTGTATCAGCACGTGCGTGTCCCGTAGTCGGTGGGGAAGCCGGCGCCCGACGCGTGCTAGGTCCGGAGATGAAGTCATGACCATGCCCCAGCGCACCGCCACTGCTGCCGCCTACGCCCGTCCCGGCGTCCCGGCCCCCCGTCAGATGGCCCGCCCGATCGCGGCCGCCCAGATGGCCCGCCCGATCGCCCCGGCGCACCCGGCCGCCATGCCGGTCGGCCGTCCGGCCGTCCCCGCCCCCCGCGCGTCGGTCACCTTCCTGACCGTGGCCGAGGTCGCCAGCATGATGCGGGTCTCCAAGATGACCGTGTACCGCCTCGTGCACGCCGGTGAGCTCTCCGCCGTCCGCGTCGGCCGCTCGTTCCGCGTCCCGGAGCGCGCCGTGCAGGACTACCTGCGCGACGCCTACACCGACATCGCCTGAGAACCGCCGCCTGCCCCCGCCCCACGCAGGTTCGCGGCGGGACACCGCAGGAGGCCACCCCCGGGAGGGGGACTCTGCGCCGGCTCCGTTCCCGCGGCAGCGTCGCCGCGGGGGCGCCGGGTACGCTCGGGCGCCGAGCGACGCCGGGTCGATGCAGAACCGGGCCGTCGCACACGAGCTGATCACCTCGCGCGGCGGCCGACGGGACCCCGGTCCCCTCTGGACGTCGCGCGGCGACGACACCAGGAGCACAGGGCATGGGTTCGGTCATCAAGAAGCGCCGCAAGCGGATGGCGAAGAAGAAGCACCGCAAGCTGCTGAAGAAGACCCGCGTCCAGCGACGCAACAAGAAGTGAGCTGACGCTCGTGCCGCCCGCGATCGTCCTGGTCACCGGTGTGAGCCGGTGGCTCGGGGGTGCGCTGGCGGCCGAGCTCGCTCGCGACCGCTCCATCGAGCGCGTCATCGGGGTCGACACCGTCCCTCCGTCGACGGAGATGCTCCGTCGACTCGGCCGCACCGAGTTCGTCCGGGCCGACATCCGCAACCCGCTGATCGGCAAGGTCATCGCGACGGCCTCGGTCGACACGGTCGTGCACATGAACATCAGCTCCACGCCGGCCGGCTCCGGCGGGCGGGGGCCGATGAAGGAGCTCAACGTCATCGGCACGATGCAGCTCCTGGCCGCCTGCCAGCGCGCGCCGTCGGTGCGGCGGTTCGTGCTGAAGTCGACCAGCGCCGTCTACGGCGCCTCCTCGCGCGACCCCGCCGTCTTCACCGAGGCCATGCAGGCCCGGCGGGTGCCCTCGGGTGGGTTCGCCAAGGACAGCCTCGACATCGAGGGCTACGTCCGGTCCTTCGCCCGCCGCCGTCCCGACGTCGCGGTGGCCGCGTTGCGCTTCACGAACTTCATCGGCCCGCGCATCGACTCCCTGCTCACGCACTTCCTGCGCATGCCCCTGGTGCCCACGGCCCTGGGCTACGACGCGCGGGTGCAGCTGCTGCACGAGGACGACGCGCTGGCGGTGCTTACCCGGGCCACGACCGGGGACTTCTCCGGCACGGTCAACGTGGGCGGGGAGGGCACGCTGCTGCTGTCGCAGGTCATCCGCCGGCTGGGCCGCATCCAGGTCCCGCTGCCCTCGCCCACGCTGGCCTCGGTGGGCCGCCTCACCCGGCGGTTCGGCTTCGTCGACTACTCCCCGGAGCAGATGCGTTTCCTCAACTTCGGCCGGGTGGTCGACACGACGGTGCTGCGCGAGGAGTTCGGCTACACCCCGCGCTTCACGACGGCCGAGGCCCTCGCCGACTACGCGAGCACGGTGCCCCCGGTGGTCCCGCCCGACCTCGTCGGCGGGGTGACCTCGCGGGCCCAGGCGGTCGTGGAGCGGGCGGGCGCCACGATCGGCGCGGTCGGGCAGCGGCTGCGGCCGGTGCCGGCGGCCCCGGGCCTGCGGGCGGTGCGCGATGCCTGAGGCGCGGGTGATCCCGCTGCGGCCGGAGGACGACGACCTGCACGTGTCTCGGCCGCCGTCCCCCAGCTGGGAGGAGCAGGTCGCCGGTGGTCTGGAGTTCCTCCGCCGCCGGCTGACCGGGGACTACGAGACCGACGAGTTCGGCTTCGACCCCGACCTCACCGACCACGTGCTGCTGCCGCTGCTGCGCCCGCTGTTCTCGCGCTGGTTCCGGGTGGAGACCCACGGGGTGGAGAACGTGCCCGACACCGGCGGTGCGCTGGTGGTGGCCAACCACTCCGGGACGCTGCCGGTCGACGCGCTGATGACGACGGTCGCGCTGCACGACGACCACCCGGCGCAGCGCCGGCTGCGGCTGCTGGGCGCGGACCTGGTCTTCGAGATGCCCTTCGTCGGCACGGTCTCCCGCAAGATGGGCACCACGCTGGCCTGCAACGAGGACGCCGAGCGCCTGCTGACCGGCGGTGAACTGGTCGGCGTCTTCCCCGAGGGCTTCAAGGGGATCGGCAAGCCGTTCCGCGAGAGGTACACCCTGCAACGGTTCGGCCGGGGTGGTTTCGTCACGGCGGCACTGCGCACCGGGGCGCCGATCATCCCGTGCGCCATCGTCGGTGCCGAGGAGATCTACCCGATGCTGGGCAACGCCAAGACCGTCGCCCGGCTCCTCGGCCTGCCCTACTTCCCGATCACGCCCACCTTCCCGCTGCTGGGCCCGCTGGGGTTGCTGCCGCTGCCGTCGAAGTGGCTGATCGCCTTCGGGGAGCCGATCGAGACCGCGTCCTACGGTCCCGCGGCCGCCGAGGACCCGATGCTGGTGTTCAACCTGACCGACCAGGTCCGCGAGACCATCCAGCAGTCCATCTACCAGCTCCTGCTGCAGCGCAGGTCCGTCTTCGGCTGACCCCGTCCGAGCGGGGGCCCGGAGGGCTCCCCGAGGACGGGGTCGCCACCGCGGCACACAGGTGGGGGACGGCAGCCGGTCGCGGGTGTCAGCCGGGGCCGCCCCGCGAGGTGGTCTGACGAGTGGGGGCCGGAGGCCTCCTCGAGGAGGGCCAGGACCGGCTCCACGCAGGTGGGGACGGCACCTGGCCGCGGTGTCGCCCGGAGGGTGACAGACGACTCAGAACGGCCAGCGCTGGCGGCGGCGGAGGGCCAGCGCCCCGCCGACGAGGCCGCCGGAGAGCGCCGCGGCGGCCACCGTGGGGACGCCGATCTTCGCGGCCTTGCGCCCGGTGCGGAAGTCGCGGACGTCCCAGCCGCGGGAGCGGGCGACGGCGCGCAGCTCGGTGTCGGGGTTCACCGCGACCGCCGTCCCGACGAGGGTGAGCATCGGCAGGTCGTTGGAGCTGTCGCTGTAGGCGGTGCACCGGGAGAGGTCCAGGCCCTCGCGTTCGGCCAGGGCGCGCACCGCCTCGGCCTTCGCCTCACCGTGCATCAGCTCGCCGACCAGCCGGCCGGTGTACTTCCCGTCGACCACCTCGGCGACGGTGCCCAGGGCGCCGGTGAGCCCCAGCCGGTGGGCGATGATCCGGGCCAGCTCGACCGGGGTGGCGGTGACCAGCCACACGCGCTGCCCGGCGTCGAGGTGCTTCTGGGCGAGGACGCGGGTGCCGGCCCAGATCCGGTCGGCCATCAGCTCGTCGTAGATCTCCTCGCTCACCGCGACGATCTCGTCGACCGGGCGGCCCGCGACGAACGCCAGCGCGTTCTCCCGGATCGTGTGCATGTCGTCGGCGCTCTCGTTGCCGGCGACCCGGAACTTGGCCTGCTGCCAGACGAACAGGGCGAGGTCGCGTGCCCGGAAGTACTTGCGGGCGGCCAGCCCGCGGGCGAACCAGAACAGCGACGCGCCCATCATCATCGTGTTGTCGACGTCGAAGAACGCCGCCGTGGTCAGGTCGGGGACGACGGCCGGCGCCGGCGCGACCTCCGCGGCCGCGGCCGACGCGGCACCGGCGACGTGCGCCCTGGTCTCCTCGTCGGGCAGCTCGCCCGCCCTCCGTGCGCGGCGGCCACGGAAGGGGAGTCCCGGCACGACGACCTCCCTGTCGACCCGGCGCGGCCGGCGTGCGGCCGGGCAGCGGGGTGGTGGTGGACCTCGTCCCGAACCCTAGTTGGGCCGGCGGCGGGTCGCCGTCGCGGGTTCAGCAGACGAGGAACGGGATGCAGATCGGCAACGGTGTCTCGATCAGCGGTGGCGGCGGGGTCCGCGTCGGCACCGGCGCGGGCAGGGACGGCGTCGGTGGGGCCGGTGTGCCGCCGCCGGCGCCGCCGGGTGCGGGCGCGGGTGCCGAGGCGGTGGGGGCCGGAGGCCGTGGCGCCTCGGCACTGGGCGCCGCCGGGGGTGCCGGCGAGCCGGTGCCACCCGCTCCGGGAGCCGGTGCGGGCGTCGGGCCCGGGACCGGGGCCGGGGCGGTCGTAGGGGCCGCCGCGGTGTGCGGGTGGGCGGTCGGCCGGGTGCTCCCGGGGGCGGGGCTGGGCGGCGCCGGAGCCGTCGGCGGTGCGGCGCCCGGCTCGTCGGCGGGGCAGGGGGCCGGGACGGGGCCGAGGACGTCGGTGCCGGTGGTCGCCGGCCCACCCGGGCAGGTCAGCGCGGTCTCCAGGCCGGTGGCGCGCTCGGTCACCCCGGCCAGCAGGTCCGCGGACTCCCGCGCCGCGTCGGCGGTACCGGCGGGCAGCTCGCTCCGCAGCGCCGTCAGGTCGGCGGCCTGCGCCGCGGCCCAGTCACCCAGCTCCTGCAGCGGCGCGGCGTCCCCACCGGCGACCGCCTCGCCGGTGAGCAGGGCGGTGCCCTCGGCGGTCTGCGCGTCCATGGTGTCCAGCAGCGCGACGGCGACCTGGGTCGAGCCGGAGCCCTCCAGCGCGTCCAGCTCCGCCAGCCGGGTGGAGGCGAACTCCAGGAGGGTCAGCCCGCGGGAGTCCCCGGCCAGCGCCAGCCGGCTCTGCTCGGTACCGCGCTTGACGCCGTAGAGGACGTCGCCCGGGGTGGCGTCAGTGGCGAGGGCGACCAGGGCGCCGAGGGTCGTGACGGTGAGCGCGGCACCGGCCAGCCCCGCGGTCAGCCGGGTCCGCCAGGGACGGGCCACGCCGTCGCGGGCCCGGACGTCCAGTGCCCGCCGCAGCCGGGAGGGCGCCGGCTGCGGGGAGCGCACCGCCGCCATCGCCACCAGCCGCTCGCGGGTCGCCGCGCGGAACGCCGGGTCGGGTGCGTCGTCGAGGTCGGCGGCCAGTGCCTGCAGGCGGTGGACGACGGCGTCCTCCCGGACGGCGGCACGCCGGGGAGCCGCGGGCGCGGCGCCGTCGTGCGTGCTCACCTGGGACCTCCGGGGGATCGCGTGCACGACGGGGTGTCGTGCGTCCACCCCGGCAACGACATCGGCGGGCCGGCCGTTACGGGGCACCGGCGGGGAGCCGGGGTGGCGTTCATCGCAGTCCCTCCGGCAGCAGGCGGGCCAGGCGGCGCACCGCCCGGTGCTGGAGGGCCTTGATGGCGCCGTCCTTCTTGCCCATGACGGCCGCGGTCTCCGAGACCGACAGGCCCTGCAGGAACCGCAGCGAGATGCACTCCTGCTGCTCGCCGCCGAGCTGCCGGACGCAGGACAGCAGCTGCTCGTTGGTCAGCTGCTGGACCACGGTGTCCTCCGGGCCGTCGGTGGCCCGGTCGGCGTCGCGCATGTCCGCGGTGGTGACCTCCAGCCGGAAGCGGCTGCTCTTCACGTGGTCGAGCACGATGTTGCGGGCGATGGTGACCAGCCAGGCGCCCACGTCGCGGCCCTGGAAGGACAGCGAGTCGATCCGTCGCAGCGCCCGGACGAACGTCTCGCTGGTGAAGTCCTCGGCCAGCGCCCGGTCGCCCACGCGGTGGTACAGGTACCGGTACACCATCGTCACGTAGTGGTCGTAGAGCCCGCCGAACGCCTCGGCGTCCCCCTGCTGGGCCCGCCGCACCAGCTCCCACACGTCGAGCGGTGCGACGACCTCGCCGAGGTCGTCGGCAGGCGGGACGGACCGGGGGTGCGGGGTCGGACGCGGCCGCGGTCCGGCGGTGGACGGCCGCTCGTCCACCGGGTGCGGCTGGGGCATGCGGGCGTCGGTCTCCTCGTCGGCCCGCCGGGTCCTCCTGGGGCGCGCCGGCAGGGCGCGCGGTGCTGCGGGGCAGCGCCCATGGTGACAACATCGCTGCAGCCCGTCCACGCCACCCCGGTCACGCGCCGTGTCGTGGCCCTTCCCGCGGGTGGCCATGACCGCTCCACCGGAGGAGATGCGCATGACCGGCGTCGGTGCGTCGCTGTCCTCGCTCGTGCGGACGGCGGCCCGGGAGCGGCCGGGGGCGCCGGCGGTGGTGGCGGGGGAGGAGCGCCTCACCTGGGCGGAGCTGGACGCCCAGGTGGACCGGGCGGCCGCCGGGTACGCCGCCCGGGGCCTCGCGCCGGGCGAGCGGGTCGCGGTGCAGCTGCCCAACGGGCTGGACTGGCTGCGGGCGGCCCTGGGGGCGCTGCGGGCCGGGCTGGCCGTCGTCCCGGTGAACACCGCCTACACCGACGCGGAGCTGGAGCACGTGCTCGCCGACTCCGGGGCGGCGCTGCTGGTCGCGACGCAGCAGCGCGCGCCGGTGGCCGGGGTCCCCGTCGTGGGTGGCCCGCCGGCCGGGGACGGCCCGCCCCCGGACGTCGCCGACGACCCCGCGACGCTGTCCTTCCTGGCCTACACCAGCGGCACCACCGGCCGGCCGCGCGGCGCGATGCTGACGGCGGGCGCCCTGCGCGCCAACCAGGAGCAGTGCCTGGCGGTGCAGCCGGCGCCGGTGCGGCCCGAGGACCGGGTCCTGCTCGTGCTGCCGCTGTTCCACGTCTACGGGCTCAACGCCGGCTTCGGGCTGGTCGCGGCGACCGGCGCCTGCGCGGTGCTGATGGAGACCTTCGACCCGGCGGCGGCGCTGGCGCTGATGGCCCGCGAGGAGGTCACCGCCGTCCCCGGGGCCCCGCCGATGTACCAGGCGTGGCTGGCCGTCGCCGACGCCGCCGGGTCCGACGCCGACCTGCGCCGCGCCTTCGCCGCCGTCCGGATGGCCTCCTGCGGTGCCGCGCCGCTGCCCGCCGAGGTCTGGACGGCGATGCGCGAGCGGGCCGCGGTGACGGTGTGGGAGGGGTACGGGCTGACCGAGGCCGGCCCCGTGGTGGCCAGCACGCTGGCGACCGGGCGCGCCAAGCCGGCGTGCATCGGCGGCCCGCTGCCCGGCGTGGAGGTGCAGCTGCGCGACACCGCCCTCCACGAGACCGGGGACGGGGGCGCCGGCGGCGGCGACCTCGCCGAGGACGGCCCCGGCGAGATCTGGGTGCGCGGGCCCAACCTGTTCTCCGGGTACTGGCCCGACGGCGCCGACGGCCCGGATGCCGCCGGCTGGCTGGCCACCGGCGACCTCGCCTACGCCGACGAGGACGGCGACCTGCACCTGGTCGACCGGCGCAGCGACCTGGTCCTGGTCAGCGGCTTCAACGTCTACCCCGCGGAGGTGGAACGCGTGCTCGACACCCATCCGGCGGTCGCCGAGAGCGCCGTCATCGGGGTCCCCGACCCGCGCACCGGCGCGGCGGTCCGGGCCGTGGTGGCGCTGCGCCCCGGTGCCCAGGTGACCTTCGAGGAGCTGCGCGACCACGCCGCGGCGTCCCTGGCGCGCTACAAGGTGCCGACGTCGGTGCAGGTGCTGGCGACGCTGCCGCACTCGCTGACGGGCAAGGTGAGCCGGGCGCGGCTGCGTGAGCTCGGCCTCACCGAGCCGCAGGCCGCGGGGGGCGGCGATGACTGAGCCGGGGCGGCTGCAGCTCATCACCCGCCAGGGCTGCCACCTGTGCGAGAACGCCGCGACCACCCTCGAGCAGATCGCCGCGGAAGCGGGGCTGGCCACGACGTCGGTCGACGTGGACGCCGACCCCGAGCTGCAGGCCGAGTACGGCGACCGGGTGCCGGTGGTGCTGCTCGACGGCCGGGAGCACTCGTACTTCACCGTGGACGTCCCGCGGCTGCGCCGCGACCTCGGCCTCGGCTGAGCGGTCCGGGGGTCACCCGGGCGGGTCGATCGGGGAGGCGCAGGGTATGGTCTCCACCACAGCAGGCCCCGTCTGCGCTGGGAACGAGCCGTCCACGGCCCCCGGCGACTTTGTTCCTGCGTTCACAAGCGGTTACCGTGGCTGTCGCCGGGCGGCAACCCGCCCGCGTCCCCGATGTCGATCGACCGCATCCGGTACCCGCCGGACGTACGGGCGCGACTGCTGTGGAGCAGGAACATGACCGAGCTGGCGAGGTCGTGCGGCGACCCAGCTCCCCAGGGCACGGGGTCCACGAGCGCCAGCGAGGAGAGGCCCGTGTCCCACCCGCGGCCCCGGATCCCGGAGGCCACCGTCGCTCGCCTCGCCGTCTACCTGCGGGTCCTCACCGGCCTCGCGGACGGCGGCCGCAGCAACGTCTCCTCGGGTGAGCTGGCCTCCGCGGCCGGCGTGAACCCCGCCGGCCTGCGCAAGGACCTCTCCCACCTCGGCCCCTGCGGGGTCCGTGGCGTCGGCTACGAGGTGGCCACCCTGCGCGACCGCATCGCCCGGGTGCTGGGCGTGGAGCGCTCGCGCGCCTGCGTGCTGGTCGGCATCGGCAACCTCGGCGCCGCGCTGGCCGACTACGCCGGCTTCGGCAGCCGGGGCTTCCGGTTCGTCGGCCTGTTCGACGCCGACCCCGCCCGCGTGGGCCAGGCGGTCGGCGGGCAGCCGGTCCGCCCCATGGAGCAACTCGACGAGGTGGTCGCCGGCGCGGCGGTCACCATCGGGGTCATCGCGACACCGGCCGAGGTCGCCCAGTCGGTCTGTGACCGGCTGACCGCGGCCGGGGTGAGGAGCATCTTGAACTTCGCACCGGTGGCGCTGTCCGCGCCCGCGGGGGTCGACGTCCGTCAGGTCGACCTGTCCGTGGAGCTGCAGGTCCTCGCCTTCCTCGGTCAGCAGCGGGGGGCCACGTCCGTGGAGGTGCTGGCATGAGCCTGCTGGCGGTCGGCGTCAGCCACCAGAACGCGCCCGTCGCGCTGCTCGAGCAGTTCGCGATGGGCCCCGACGACACGGTCAAGGCGCTGCACGAGCTGGTCGGCACCGACCACGTCAGCGAGGCGATCGTGCTGGCCACGTGCAACCGCGTGGAGGTCTTCGCCGAGGTGGACCGCTTCCACGGCGGCGTCACCGAGGTCAGCCGCGTGCTGGCCCGGCAGGCCGGCGCGACGGTCGAGGAGCTCTCGCCGTACGTGACGGTGCACTACGAGGACCAGGCCGTCACGCACCTGTTCACCGTGGCCGCCGGGCTGGACTCGATGGTCGTCGGCGAGACCCAGGTCCTCGGCCAGCTGCGCAACGCCTACGCCCTCGCCCGCGAGCAGGGCACCGTCGGCCGGGCGCTGCACCCGGTGGCCCAGCGCGCGCTGCGGGTGGGCAAGCGGGTGCACTCCGAGACCGGCATCGACCGGGCCGGGGCCTCGCTGGTGTCGGTCTCCCTCGACCGCGCCGAGGACCGCATCGGCTCCCTCGAGGGCCGCTCGGTGCTGGTCGTCGGTGCCGGCTCGATGGGTGCGCTGGCCGCGACCACGCTGGCCCGCCGGGGTGCGGCGGTCACGGTCAGCAGCCGGACCCCCGAGCACGCCCAGCGGTTGGCCACCTCCGTCGAGGGCCGCGCCGCCGAGCTGTCCGCGCTGCCCGACGAGCTCGCCGCCGCCGACGTGCTGGTCACCTGCACGGGTGCGCGCGGGCTCGTGATCGTCACCGACGTCGTGGCCGCCGCGATGGCCGGCCGTCCCGACCGGCCGCTGGTCGTCATCGACCTCGCACTGCCCCGGGACGTCGACCCCGGTGTCGCGGCGCTGCCCGGCGTGCACGTGGTCGACCTCGCCCTCCTGCAGGGCGAACGGACGGCGGCCGGCGAGCACCCGGCCGGCCCGGTCGCCGCCGACGACGTCGCCGCGGCGCACGCCCTCATCGACGCCGAGACCGCGCTGCTGCGGGCCGAGCGGCAGGCCGCCGCCGTGGCACCCACGGTGTCCGCGCTGCGCAGCCAGGCGGCCGAGGTCGTCGACGCCGAGCTGCTGCGGCTGTCCACCCGGCTCCCGGACCTGGACGCCCGTGCCCGCGCCGAGGTGGCCCGGACGGTGCACCGGGTCGTGGACAAGCTGCTCCACGAGCCGACGGTGCGGGTCAAGGAGCTGGCCAGCGCCCCGGGCGGGGTCGACTACGCCGACGCGCTGCGCGCCCTGTTCGGCCTGGGCATCGACGCCGAGGTGGCCCCGGAGCGGACCAACCTGGCCGAGGCGGTCACCGTCGACCCCGAGGAGCTCGGGTCCGGGGGCCTCTCGTGACGACCACCACCGGCACCCTGCGGCTGGGCACGCGCGCCAGCCAGCTGGCCACCACCCAGTCCCAGCGCGTCGCCGACGCGATCACCGCGGCCAGCGGCGTCCCCGTCGAGCTGGTGCACATCAGCACCGAGGGCGACCGCTCCTCGGCGGCGATCGCTCAGCTCGGCGGCACGGGCGTGTTCGTCGCGGCGATCCGCCAGGCGCTGCTGGAGGGCACCGTCGACGTCGCCGTCCACAGCTTCAAGGACCTCCCCACGACGCCCGACCCGGGGCTGACCGTGGCCGCCGTCCCGCCCCGCGAGGACCCGCGCGACGCGCTGGTCGCGCGCAACGGGCTCACGCTCGGCGAGCTGCCGCCCGGCTCCCGGGTGGGCACCGGCGCCCCGCGCCGCGTCGCCCAGCTCCGGGCGCTCGGCCTCGGGCTCGAGGTCGTGCCGATCCGGGGCAACGTCGACACCCGGATGGCCCGCGTCGTGCCCGGTGACCTGGACGCCGTCGTGCTGGCCCGCGCGGGGCTCACCCGCCTGGGCCGGCTGGACGCGGTCACCGAGACCCTCGACCCGCTGCAGGTGCTCCCCGCCCCGGCGCAGGGCGCGCTGGCCGTGGAGTGCCGGGCCGACGACGTCCGCACGCGGGAGCTGCTCGGCGCCCTCGACGACGCCGCCACCCGGGCCTGCGTCGTCGCAGAGCGCACCACCCTGGCCGCGCTCGAGGCCGGCTGCAGCGCACCGGTCGCGGCCTACGCCGAGCTGGCCGAGGGGGAGGACGGCCCGGAGCTGTTCCTCCGCGCCTCGGTCACCGCGCTCGACGGCAGCGACGGCGTCCGCGGCTCGGTCACCGGCCCGCCGGCCGAGGCCGAGCGGCTCGGGCGCGAGCTCGCCGCCGACCTGATCGACCGGGGCGCCGCCGAGCTCATGGCGGCCTCCCGATGACCTCCACCCCGGCCGGGCAGCCCGCCCCGGCCTCCCCGACCCCCGCACACCAGCCCTCACGGGCCAGGAACAGGAGCACGCGATGACGCGCTTCCGCAAGCAGAACGGGACGGCCGGCAAGGTCGTCTTCGTCGGCGCCGGCCCGGGCGACCCCGGGATGCTCACCGCCCGGGCGACCGCGGCGCTGCGCGAGGCCACCACGGTCCTCGTCGACACCGCCGTCCCGGCGGCCATCCACGACGCCGTCCGCGAGGAGCGCCCCGAGCTGGAGCTGACCCCCGCGGTCGGCGAGCCGGCCGAGGTGGCCAAGGCCGCCGTGGCCGCGGCCAAGAACGGCGGCACGGTCGTCCGCCTGGTCGCCGGTGACCCCTTCACCGACGACGCCGTGGTCAAGGAGGTGCTGGCCGTCGGCCGCACCTCGGTCGGCTTCGACGTCGTGCCCGGCGTCGCCCCGGCCACCGCCGTGCCGGCGTTCGCCGGTGTCGCCCTCGGCGGCACCGCGCTGAGCGCCGACCTGCGCGGCGGCGAGGCCGACCTGGCGGCGCTGGCCGCCGCGGCCAAGAGCCTGGACGCGCCGCTGGTGCTGTCCGGCAACGCCGAGGAGCTCCCCGACGCCGCCGCGCGACTGGTCGAGGGCGGCCTGTCCGGCGCCACCCCCGTCGTGGTCACCACCGGCGGGTCGGGCACCGGGCAGAAGAGCGTGGTCGCCAAGCTCGCCGCGGTCGCCGAGAAGAACGCGGGGCTGGACGCCGTCACCGGCCCGGTCGTGGCCACCGTCGGCTCCGCCGTCGACAAGCGGGCCAAGCTCTCCTGGTGGGAGAGCCGGCCGCTGTTCGGCTGGCGGGTGCTGGTGCCGCGCACCAAGGACCAGGCCGGCGAGATGAGCGACCGGCTGCGGGCCTACGGTGCCGTCCCGGTCGAGGTGCCGACGATCGCCGTCGAGCCGCCCCGCAGCCCCGCGCAGATGGACCGCGCCATCAAGGGCCTGGTCACCGGCCGCTACGGCTGGATCGTGTTCACCTCGGTGAACGCGGTCAAGGCGGTGCGGGAGAAGTTCGCCGAGCTCGGCCTCGACGCCCGCGCCTTCGCCGGGGTCAAGGTCGCCTGCGTCGGCGAGCAGACCGCCGAGGCCGTCCGCGCCTTCGGCATCGTGCCGGAGCTGCTGCCCACCGGGCCGCAGTCCAGCGAGGGCCTGCTGGCCGACTTCCCCGAGTACGACGACGTCCTCGACCCGATCGACCGGGTGCTGCTGCCCCGCGCCGACATCGCGACCGAGACCCTCGCCGCCGGCCTCAAGGAGCGCGGCTGGGAGATCGACGACGTCACCGCCTACCGCACCGTCCGCGCCGCTCCGCCGGCCGCCTCGGTGCGCGAGGCGATCAAGGGCGGCGGCTTCGACGCGGTGTGCTTCACCTCGTCGAGCACGGTGCGCAACCTGGTCGGCATCGCCGGCAAGCCGCACGCCAAGACCGTCGTCGCGGTGATCGGCCCGCAGACGGCCGCGACCGCGCAGGAGTTCGGCCTGCGGGTCGACGTCCAGCCGGAGACCGCCGCCGTCGCGCCGCTGGTCGACGCCCTCGCCGAGTACGCCGAGTCCCTCCGCGAGGCCGACGACGGGGGCGACAGGTGACCGCCGGGTTCGCCCGCGGGCGCCGGCTGCGGTCGACCCCCGCGCTGCGGCGGCTGACCGCCCAGACACGGCTGGCCCCGGCGGACTTCGTGCTGCCGGTGTTCGTCAAGCAGGACATCGGCGAGCCGGTGCCGATCAGCTCGATGCCGGGCGTCGTCCAGCACACGCTGGACTCCCTGCGCAAGGCCGCCCACGAGGCGGCCGAGGCCGGCATCTCGGGGCTGATGCTCTTCGGCATCCCGTCGGAGAAGGACCCCGTCGGCTCGCAGGCCGACGCCGCCGACGGGATCGTCAACGTCGCGCTCCAGCAGCTGCGCGCCGACCTCGGTGACGAGCTGGTGCTCATGGCCGACCTGTGCCTGTGCGAGTACACCGACCACGGGCACTGCGGGGTGGTGACACCGGCCGGCGTCGTCGACAACGACCCGACCCTGGACCGCTACGCGGCGGTGGCGATCGCCCAGGCCCAGGCCGGCGCCCACCTGGTGGCCCCCAGCGGGATGATGGACGGGCAGGTCGCGGCGATCCGCGCCGGCCTGGACGGCGCCGCGTTCACCGAGGTGCCGATCCTGGCCTACGCCGCGAAGTACGCCTCGG
Organism: Geodermatophilus sp. SYSU D00079; assembly: GCF_054050635.1. Classification (NCBI taxonomy): domain Bacteria; kingdom Bacillati; phylum Actinomycetota; class Actinomycetes; order Geodermatophilales; family Geodermatophilaceae; genus Geodermatophilus; species Geodermatophilus sp. SYSU D00079. The sequence continues at coordinate 68,676 of NZ_JBJGZS010000004.1, forward strand.
GCTTCTACGGGCCCTTCCGGGAGGCCGCCGAGGGGGCGCCGCAGTTCGGTGACCGCTCGACCTACCAGATGGACCCGCCCAACGTGGACGAGGCGCTGCGCGAGGTCGCGCAGGACCTCGCCGAGGGCGCCGACGCGGTCATGGTCAAGCCCGCGCTGCCCTACCTGGACATCGTCGCCCGCGTCGCCGACTCCGTCGACGTCCCGGTCAGCGCCTACCAGGTCAGCGGTGAGTACGCGATGGTCGAGGCGGCCGCCGCCAACGGCTGGGTCGACCGGCAGCGGGCCGTCCTGGAGACGCTGACGGCCATCCGGCGGGCCGGTGCCGGCACCGTGCTGACCTACTGGGCAGTGGAAGCGGCGCGCTGGCTCCGGTGAACCACGTCGAGCCCGGGGGCTCCTGGCGGCCGTTCTGGCTGGTCGCCGGGGTCCTCGGGCTCCTCGCCGTCCTGGGTCCGGCGCTGCCCGGCCCGGGCGTGCCGCCGGTGGTGGCCGTGCTCGTGGCGCTCGCCGTCCTCGGCGTGGTGGCCGCCGGGGTCCTCTCCGCCCGCCGCGCCTGGACGCTGCGGGTGGACGACGAGGCGCTCACCGTCGGCCGTGAGCGGGTCCCGCTGGCCGACGTCGACGCCGCCCACCTGCGCGCGGTCGGCGCGGGGACGGCGGGGGTGGACGCCGGCGCCCCGGTGCTCGGCGGTGGCTGGTCGGTCCCGCGCGGGCGGGCCGGGCTGCCGCTGCGGCTCACCGACGGGCGCACCGTGCTCGTGCCCACCCGCGACCCGGCCGCGCTGACCACCGCACTGCTCGCCGCCGTCCCGGACACCCCGGACGGCTCCACAGGAACGAAGGGGACACTGGGGCCGTGACCTCGCTGGACTCCACGCCGTACGACTACGAGGCCCCCACGTCGGCCGGCCTGTTCGCCCGCGGGCAGCGGGTCACCCCCGGCGGGGTGAACAGCCCGGTGCGCGCCTTCCGCGCCGTCGGCGGCACGCCGCGGTTCATGGCGCAGGGCTCCGGGGCCTACCTCACCGACGCCGACGGACGCCGCTACGTCGACCTGGTCGCCTCCTGGGGCCCGCTGCTGCTCGGCCACGCGCACCCGGCGGTGGTGGAGGCGGTCACCGCCGCCGCCCGCCGGGGCCTGTCCTTCGGGGCGCCCACGGAGGGCGAGCTGGAGCTGGCCGAGGAGATCATCGCCCGCGTGGCGCCGGTCGAGCAGGTCCGGCTGGTCAACTCCGGCACCGAGGCGGTGCTCTCGGCGGTCCGGCTGGCCCGCGGCGTCACCGGCCGCCCGCTGGTGGTCAAGTTCGCCGGCTGCTACCACGGCCACGTCGACGCGCTGCTGGCCTCGGCCGGTTCCGGTGTGGCCACCCTCGGCCTGCCGGACACCCCGGGCGTCACCACCGGCGCGGCCGCCGACACCGTCGTCGTCCCCTACAACGACGTCGCCGCGGTCGAGGCGGTGTTCGCCGAGCGCGGGGACCGGATCGCCGCGGTCATCACCGAGGCCGCCGTCGGCAACATGGGCGTCGTCCCGCCGCTGGACGGGTTCAACGCCGAGCTGCGCCGCATCACCGCGGCGCACGGCGCGCTGCTGGTCGTCGACGAGGTCATGACCGGTTTCCGGGTGTCCCGGTCGGGCTGGTACGGCCTGGACCCGGTCGACGCCGACCTGTTCACCTTCGGCAAGGTCATGGGCGGCGGGCTGCCCGCCGCCGCGTTCGGCGGCCGCGCCGACCTCATGCAGCACCTGGCCCCGGCCGGCCCCGTCTACCAGGCGGGCACGCTGTCGGGGAACCCGGTGGCCGTCGCCGCGGGCCTGGCGACGCTGCGCCACTGCACGAGCGAGGTCTACGCCCGCTGCGACGAGGTGGCCGGGGTCCTGCGCGGGGCGGCCAGCGCCGCCCTGTTCTCCGCCGGTGTCCCGCACCGGGTGCAGCAGGCCGGCTCGATGTTCTCGGTCTTCTTCGTGCCCGACGGCCGGCAGGTCCGCGACTACGACGACGCCCGCTCGCAGGACGCCGCCCGCTACACCGCCTTCTTCCACGCCATGCTCGCCCGCGGGGTGTACCTGCCGCCGTCGGCGTTCGAGGCGTGGTTCGTCAACGCCGCCCTGGACGACGAGGCCGTCGAGCGGGTCCTCGAGGCGCTGCCGGCCGCCGCCCGCGCCGCCGCCGAGGTCGAGCTCGCCGCCGCACCGGCCGCCGAGGACCCCGCCGGGGTGAGCACCTGATGGCCGAGACCACCGTCGTCCACGTGCTGCGGCACGGCGAGGTGTCCAACCCCGAGAAGGTGCTCTACGGGCGGCTGCCCGGCTACCGGCTGTCGGAGACCGGCGAGGCCATGGCCCGGGCCGCGGCCGAGTGGTTCGACCAGCGCCGGCCGATCACCCACCTGGTGTCCAGCCCGCTGGAGCGCGCCCAGCAGACCGCCGCGCCGATCGCCGCGGCCCTCGACCTGCCGGTGGCCGTCGACGAGCGGCTGATCGAGGCGGGCAACGCCTTCGAGGGGCTGCGGGTCGGCGTCGGGGACGGCGCGCTGCGCCAGCCGCAGCACTGGTGGAAGCTGCGCAACCCGTTCCGGCCCTCCTGGGGCGAGCCGTACGTGGAGATCGCCGCCCGCATGCTCGCCGCGGTCGAGGCCGCCCGCGACGCCGCCCGCGGGTCGGCCGCGGTCTGCGTCAGCCACCAGCTGCCGATCTGGACGCTGCGGCTGCACCTGGAGGGACGCCGCTACGCCCACGACCCGCGGCGCCGGCAGTGCGGCCTGGCCAGCGTCACCTCGCTGACCTACGACGGCGACCGGTTCGTGGGGCTGTCCTACGCCGAGCCCGCCGGCGCCACCGACCCCGACGCGGTCCCCGGCGCATGAGGGGCCGGCTGCTCGGGGTCCTGGCCGGGGCGCTGCTCCTCGCCGGCTGCTCCACCGGCTCCTCCGCGGTCGACGTCAACAACGGCGGCCAGTTCCGCTTCGTCGCCGGCACCCCGGCCGGTGAGGTCATCCCCCCGGACGAGCGTGCCGCGGCCCCCGACTTCTCCGGCACCCTCCTCGGCGGCGGCGACTTCACCTCGGCCGAGCTGGCCGGGGAGATCGCCGTCCTCAACTTCTGGGGCTCGTGGTGCCCGCCCTGCCGGGTGGAGACGCCACAGTTCCAGGAGGTCTACGCCGACGTCCGCGACCAGGGCATCACGTTCCTCGGGCTGAACGTCAAGGAGACCAGCGAGCAGTTCGCGCAGGCGTTCGTCGACAGCGAGGGCATCGAGTTCCCCTCGCTGTACGACCCGCGCGGCGAGGTGGCGCTGGCGTTCCGGGACTACCCGGCCAACGCCATCCCGTCCACCATCGTGCTCGACCGCGACGGCCGGGTCGCCGCCGTCTACACCGGTGAGGTCGCCCAGGAGGACCTGCGCGCGGTCCTCGACCTGCTGCTGGCGGAGGAGGGCTGATGGGGGAGACCTTCAGCGGCCTGGTCACCGACGGCCCGCTGCTCGTCGCCGCCGCCGTCGCGGCCCTGGTGGGGCTGGTCAGCTTCGCCTCGCCGTGCGTCCTGCCGCTGGTGCCCGGCTACCTGTCCTACGTCACCGGCCTCGCCGGGGCCGGCGCCCGCACGACGGCGCCCGCGACCCCCGGGACCGGCTCGGGCGGGACGGCGACCGCGGTCCGCACCGACACCGACGACCGCTCCACCCGCGGCCGCATGGTGCTCGGGGCGCTGCTGTTCGTGCTCGGCTTCACCGCCGTCTTCGTCGCGTTCGGCGCGGCGTTCGGCGGGCTCGGCCGGCTGCTCCTGCAGCACGCCGACGTGCTCACCCGGGTCTTCGGGGTCGTCACCATCGTCATGGGGCTGGCCTTCCTCGGCTGGCTGCCGTTCCTCCAGCGCACCGCCCGCCTGTCGGCCCGCCCGGTCGCCGGGCTGGCCGGGGCACCGCTGTTGGGCATCGTCTTCGGCCTCGGTTGGACGCCGTGCCTCGGCCCGACCCTGGCCGCGGTCAACTCCCTCGCCTACGTCGAGGCGACCGCCGGCCGCGGCGCGTTCCTGGGCGTCGCCTACTGCCTCGGCCTCGGGGTGCCGTTCGTCCTGGTGGCCCTCGGCGCCCGCTGGGCGCTCGGCGCGACGTCGTTCCTGCGCCGGCACGCCCGCACCGTCACCCGCGTGGGCGGCGCGCTGCTGGTCGTCGTCGGCGTCCTGCTGGTCACCGGCGCGTGGACGGAGATGATGGGCTGGCTGCGCTCCTGGCTGGCGACCACGGGCTTCGGGGAGTCGGCCCTGTGAGCACCCAGGCCCCGCCGCGCCCCGACGCGGCGCCGCAGCCGCCCGCGCCCTCCCTCGGCTCCCGCGCCCTGGCCCTGTGGCTGCGCTGGTGGCGCCGGCTCACGGCCATGCGGACGGCGATCATCCTGCTGCTCCTGCTGGCGCTGGCCGCGATCCCCGGGTCGCTGCTGCCCCAGCGCTCGCTGAGCCAGAACAACGTCACCCAGTACTTCGCCGACCACCCCACGCTCGCCCCGTGGCTGGACCGGCTGTACCTGTTCGACGTCTTCAGCTCGCCGTGGTTCGCCGCGGTGTACCTGCTGCTGTTCATCTCGCTGATCGGCTGCGTCGTCCCGCGGCTGGCAGAACACGTCCGGGCGCTGCGCGCGGCCCCGCCACCCGCGCCGCGCCGGCTGCTGCGGCTGCCCGACTCCGCCGAGCTGACCACCCCGCTGCCCGGGGCGGCCGCCCTCGACGTGGTCGAGGAGGAGCTGCGGGTCGGCCGGTTCCGCGTCGTCCGACGGGAGACCGCGGCCGGGCCCGAGCTGTCGGCGGAGAAGGGCTTCTGGAAGGAGTCGGGGAACATCCTGTTCCACCTCTCCCTGGTCGCCCTGCTGCTCGGTCTGGCCGGCGGCAAGCTCTGGGGGTACGAGGGCAGCATCCTGGTCACCGAGGGCCAGGGGTTCTGCAACTCCTTCCAGCAGTACGACACCTACTCGGCCGGCCCGCTGGTGGAGGGCGCGGACCTCACCCCGCTGTGCGTGGACCTCGAGGACTTCCGCGCCGAGTACGAGGAGGACCTCACCGCCTCCTCGTACACCGCCGACATCACCTACGGCGCGCCCGGCGAGGACGGCCGGTCGGCCACGATCGGCGTCAACGACCCGCTGCGCGTCGACGGCGACCGGGTCTACGTGACCGGCCACGGCTACAGCCCGCGGTTCACCGTCACCCTCCCCGGCGGGCAGGTCTTCGAGGGCGTCTCGGCACCGTTCCTGCCCGCGGACCAGGCGACGATGTCCAGCCAGGGCGCGCTCAAGCTGCCCGACCTCGGCGCCGGCACCGACGACCAGCTGGCCCTCGAGGGCTTCTTCGCCCCCACCGGGGTGCTGCAGGGCGGCATCCTCACCTCGATCGACCCGCGGCCGCTGAACCCCGAGGTGGCGGTCATCGCCTACCGCGGCTACCTGGGCCTGGACTCCGGGCTGCCGCAGTCGGTGTACTCCCTGGACCAGAGCCAGATCGAGCGGGGCCGGCTCACCGAGGCCGGCCGGGCCAACCTCGCCGTCGGGGAGTCCCTGACCCTCGAGGACGGCACGGTCGTCACCTTCGACGGCTACGCCCAGTTCGCCGCGCTCCAGTTCTCCCACGACCCCGGGCAGGTGTGGGTGCTGGCCGCCGCCATCAGCCTGCTGCTCGGCCTGCTGGCCCTGCTGCTCCTGCGCCGGGAGCGCGTCTTCGCCCGCGTCGGCCCCGCCCCAGGTGGCGGCGGTACCGTGCTGACGGTCGGCTCGCTGACCCGGGGCGGCGGCGAGAGCGCCACCCGGTTCGCCGAGCTGACCGACCGGCTGACGACGGCGCTGGCCGCGCGGTCCCCCCAGCCCCCCGCCCCGTCGTCCGTCGGGGCCGCACCGGAACCGGAGGCTCCCCCGAGTGACCGTTGACCAGTCGCTGGCCGACCTGTCGGACACCCTGTTCTCGATCGCCGTCGCGCTGTACTCGGTCGCCGTCGTCGCGTTCTCCGCGCAGCTGGCCTTCGGCCGCCGTCCGGCCGCCCGGGAACTGGTCGGGGCGGGCGTCGGCGCTCCGGGGAGCCCCGACGCGCCGGTGCCCGCCGCCGCCCCGCGCGCCTCCCGCTGGGCGCAGGTGGGCCTGGGCGTCACCGGGCTCGGCGCCGTGGCGCACGCCGGCGTCCTGGTCACCCGCGGGCTGGCCACCGACCGGCTGCCCTGGGGCAACATGTACGAGTTCGCCACCGCCGTCGTCCTGGTGGGCGTGGTCGCGTTCCTCGTGCTGGCCGTGCGGATGCCCGCCGTCCGCGGCATCGGTGCCTTCGTGCTGGCGCCGGTGGTGCTCAGCCTCGTCGCGATCGGGCTGTTCCTGTACGCCGAGGCCGGTCCGCTGGTCGCCGCGCTGCGGTCCAGCTGGCTCGCCGTCCACGTCAGCACCGCGATCATCGGGTTCGGGGTCTTCTTCGTCAGCGGGATCGCCAGCGTCCTGTACCTGCTGCGCGTCCGGCACGACGCGCGCGGGGACGACGCCGGCACCTCGGTGCTGTCCCGGCTGCCCGGTGCGGCGACGCTGGACCGGGTCGCCCACCGCACCGCCGTCTTCGGCTTCCCGATCTGGACCTTCGCCGTCATCGCCGGGGCCATCTGGGCCGAGAGCGCGTGGGGCCGCTTCTGGGGCTGGGACCCCAAGGAGACCTGGGCCTTCATCGCCTGGGTCGTCTACGCCGGCTACCTGCACGCCCGGACGACGGCGGGCTGGCGCGGGCGCCCGGCGGCGTGGGTCAATGTCGTGGGCCTGGTCGTGATGATCTTCAACCTGCTCTACGTGAACATGGTGTCCACCGGCCTGCACAGCTACGCCGGCGTCAGCTGACCCTCCCGGCGGCCCCTCCGACCGGGGGACACGTTCACCGTTCCGGTGCCCGGCAGCGTGACGGCAGCCACCGCCGCGTGCTTCCATGCGCGCATGACGCTGAACTGGGCGGTCCGCCGTGGGTAGGCACTCGGCCGCCGACGGCGCCGCGGTCCACCCGGTCGTCGCCGCGGCGCTGGCCCGGCGACCGGCGGGGGCGCCGGCCGCGCGGCACGGTGCGCTGCGCGCCGACGCGACGGAGAGCGGGCTCGGCTGGCCGGGCGGGTCGACGACCCACGAGGGCCTGGGCTGGCCCGGCGGCATGACGGCGACCCCGGCCCGTCAGGCAGCGGCGGTCGAGGAGGCCGCGCGCCCGGCCCGCCCCCGCGGCTGGCGGCGCTTCTTCAGGGCCGCCTGAGGAAGGACCCCGTCCTCCCCGCCCGTCGCAGGCTCAGGGCGGGGCCGTTGCTCACGCGGGGGAGCCGTCGTCCCGCCGTGCGCGCCGCTCCAGCTCGCGCAGGAACTCCGGGTCGTCGTCGGGCGCCAGCGGAGGACCGCTGCGCGTCGGCCGCGGACGCCCCGCGGGCCGCACACCCCTCCCACCGGGGCCGCCCGCCGCCGTCGCGCGCATGACGAGCACCACCACGGCGACCACCAGAACCAGCACCACCAGGAACGCCATGGCGATCTCCCCCTCCACCGAGTCGAGCCCGAGTGCACTCCACAGTACGTGCGCGGCGATACTCGACCGCGGCACTGGAGCGCCACGGGAGGGGAGAGCACCATCGACGCCGTCGACCGGCAGCTGATCGACCTGCTCCGCGCCAACGGGCGGGCCAGCTACGCCGAGCTCGCCCGCCAGGTGGGGCTCTCCGCACCGGCCGTGCACGAGCGCGTCGGCAAGCTGGAGTCGGCCGGTGTCATCCTGGGCTACCGGGCGGTCGTCGACCCGGCGGCCGTGGGCCTCGACGTCACCGCGCTGATCAGCGTCATCGAGAGCGACGCCGTCGACGACACCGGCATCGAGGACGCGCTGCGCGCCATGCCGGAGGTCGAGGACTGCTGGCGGGTCGCCGGGGCCGAGGGCTACGTGCTCAAGGTCCGCGTGACCGACATCCCGGCACTGGAGTCCACCATCAGCGCGTTGAACAGGATCCGGGGCGTCGCACGCACCCGGACCACCGTCGTCCTGAGTACCAAGTGGGAGGGCCGCCATGGCCGAGAACGCTGAGCCGACGGTGCCGGGGGCGCCGACGGGCGGGCCGGCGGCGCCGCCGAGGATCGCCCCCTGGCTGGTCGTCTACACCGTCGGCCGGCTGGCCATCGCCGCCGCGCTGGTGCTGCTGCTGTGGTGGGTGGGCCTGGACTTCTGGTCCGGCGCGCTGTTCGGCCTGCTGCTGTCGATGCCGGTGTCCTACCTGCTGCTGCGCCCGTCGCGGGAGCGGCTCACCGAGGGGCTGGCCGCCCGCAGCCTCGCCCGCCAGCAGGCCAGGCGGGACCTCGACGCCCGCCTCGCCGGCGACGAGGCCTGAGCGGGGTCCCCGCAGCGGGGGTCAACCGCTGAGCGCGAGGCCGGCGCCCAGCAGGACGCCGGTGACCAGCGTGACCCGGCCGGTACCGCCCAGCGCGCCGATCAGCGCCGGCCCCCGTCCGCCGCTGAGGACGGTGCGCACCGGCGGCACGGCCAGCGGGACGGCGAGCAACCCGAGCAGCGCCCACGGCCGGACGACGCCGATGGCCGCCACGACGGCGAAGGCGACGACCGGCAGCGCCGCGAACGCCACGCGGGTCCCGCGCTCGCCCATGAGCACCGCCAGCGTGCGCTTGCCGACCGCGGCGTCGCCCTCGATGTCGCGCAGGTTGTTGACCACCAGCAGGGCGACGATCAGCAGGCCCGGGGGCACCGACGCGGCGACGGCCAGCGCGTCGACCGAGCGGGTCTGGGCGAACGTCGTCCCGACGACGGCGACCAGGCCGAAGAAGACGAAGACGAAGACCTCGCCCAGCGCCCGGTAGCCGTAGGGGAGCGGGCCCCCGGTGTAGGTCCAGGCCGCGACGATGCAGACCGCACCCACCGCGACCAGCCACCAGCTCGACAGCGCAGCGAGCGCCAGCCCGGCCACCCCGGCGACGGCGAAGGACAGCACCGCGGCGAGGAGCACCTGCCGCGGCGTGGCCGCACCGGAGCCGACCAGCCGCATGGGTCCGACCCGCACGGCGTCGGTGCCGCGGGTGCCGTCGGAGTAGTCGTTGGCGTAGTTGACCGCGACCTGCAGCGCGAGCGCGACGACCAGGGCCAGCAGCGCCGGGACCAACCGGAAGCCGTCGAGCGCCGCGGCCGCGCCGGTGCCCACGAACACCGGCGCGACGGCGGCGGGCAGCGTGCGCGGCCGGGCGCCGGCCAGCCACTGGGTGGGGGTGGCCATCAGGGCGCGCTCCCGGAGGCGATCGAGGCGGCCAGACCGCGGCGGTCGGGCTTGCCGGTGTGCAGGGTCGGGACGGCGGTGACGCGGTGCAGCTCCCGGGGGGCCGCCGGGGCGCCGAGCCGGTCGGCGACCCACGGCCGCAGCACGGCGAGGTCGGGCTCGGCGCCGGGCGCCGGGACGACGGCGGCCACCACCCGCTGCCCCCACTCGTCGTCGGGGCGGCCGAAGACCACCGCGTCGGCGACCGACGGGTGCTCGCGCAGCGCCGCCTCCACCGCGGCCGGGGCGACGTTCACCCCACCGGTGACGACCACGTCGTCCAGCCGGCCGGACACGGTGAGCCGCCCGGTGGCGTCGAGGCTGCCGGCGTCGCGGGTGCGGAACCAGCCGTCGGCGAACGCGGCGGCGGTGCCCCCGGGGTCCAGCCGGTAGCCGAGGGCGAGCACCGGCCCGGAGAGCTCGATCCCACCGTCGGTCACGCGGACCCGCACGTCGTCCAGCGGCTGCCCGTCGTACACGCAGCCGCCGGCGGTCTCGGTCATGCCGTAGGTGGTGACCACGGCGACGCCCGCGTCGCGGGCACGGGCGAGCAGCGCCGGGTCGGTGGCCGCGCCGCCGACGAGGACCGCGGCGAAGGCCCGCAGCGCGTCCGGTTCGGCGGCGAGGTACCGGCGCAGCTGGGTGGGCACCATGGAGGTGTGGCGCGGCCCGTCCGGCATGCGGGCGACCGCCGCGGCCAGCGGCTCACCCGGCGCGAGCACGGTCGGCTCCCGGCCGGCGAGCACCGACCGGCAGAGCACCTGCAGCCCGGCGATCGCCGACACCGGCAGGGCCAGCAGCCAGGCGCCCGGCCCGCCCAGCCGGCGCAGGGTCGCCTGGGCCGAGGCGCGCACCGCGGCCGCGGACAGCAGCACCCCGCGGCCGCCGCCGGTGGAGCCGGAGGTGACGACGACGAGGTCGGCGCCGGGCTCGAGGGGCTCCTGCGGCCGCAGCACCCGCTGGGCCGCCTGGACCGCGGCGGGCGGGCCGGCGGGCAGCACGGCCAGCGGGGCGGTGCCGTCGAGGGCGGCGCGCAGGTGCGGCACCAGCGCCAGGGGATCGGCGGGCGCGGGCACGAGGGTCAGGTGCCGGGCCACGGGTCCTGAGGCTACTGCGGCCCCGATCTAGGCTGGTCCGGTGACCGATGCACCCCAGCCGCCGCCCGGCGAGGTGCGGGTCTGGTCGGTGCCGATGCGCACCCGTTTCCGGGGGATCGACGTCCGTGACGGCGTGCTGGTGCACGGCCCGGCCGGGTGGGGGGAGTTCTCTCCGTTCTGGGACTACGACGTCGCGGAGAGCCGCCGCTGGTGGGCCGCGGCCGTGGAGGCCGCGGTCGACGGCTGGCCGCCGCCGGTGCGGTCCGCCGTGCCGGTCAACGTGACCGTCCCGGCGGTCGACGCCGAGCGGGCGCACGCGATCGTCACCGCGTCGGGGTGCCGCACCGCGAAGGTGAAGGTCGCCGAGCCCGGGCAGACGCCGGCCGACGACGAGGCCCGGGTCGAGGCGGTGCGCGACGCCCTGGGCCCGGCCGGCGCGATCCGCGTCGACGCCAACGCGGCCTGGGACGTCGACACCGCCGTGGCCCGCATCCGCGCCCTGGACCGCGTCGGTCTGGAGTACGTCGAGCAGCCGTGCGCCACGCGGGAGGAGCTGGCCGCGCTGCGCCGGCGGGTCGACGTCCCGGTCGCCGCCGACGAGGTGGTGCGCCGCTCGGCCGACCCGCTGCGGGTCGACCTGCGCGAGGTGTGCGACGTCGTCGTCCTCAAGGTGCAGCCGCTGGGGGGCGTGCGGGCCGCGCTGCGGGTGGCCGAGACGCACGGCCTGCCCTGCGTCGTCTCCTCGGCGCTGGAGTCCTCGGTCGGCATCGCCGCCGGCGTCGCGCTGGCCGCCGCGCTGCCGGAGCTGCCGTTCGCCTGCGGCCTGGCCACCGTCGCCCTGTTCGAAGGCGACGTCACCAGCGCGCCGCTGCTGCCGGTGGACGGCGTGCTGCCGGTCGTGCGACCCGAGCCCGACCGGCTGGCCGCCGTGCCCGCCGACCCTGCCACCGAGGCGCGCTGGCGCGACCGGCTGGCCGCGGTGGTGGCCGCGTGAACCCCTCCACCGCCTGCGCCCGGGTGCTCGTCGACGAGCTGGTCCGCGGTGGGGTCACCGACGCCGTCCTGGCCCCCGGTTCCCGCTCGGCGCCGCTCGCGCTGGCACTGGTCGAGGCCGAACGCTCCGGCCGGCTGACCCTGCACGTGCGGATCGACGAGCGGACGGCGTCCTTCCTCGCCCTGGGCCTGGCCAAGGCGTCGGGGCGGCCGGTGCCGGTGCTCACCACGTCCGGGACGGCGACGGCGCACCTGCACGCCGCCGTCCTCGAGGCCGACGCCGCCGGGGTCCCGCTGCTGGCGCTGACCGCCGACCGCCCGCCGGAGCTGCGCGACACCGGCGCCAACCAGACGATCGCCCAGCCGGGGCTGTACGGCCGGGCGGTGCGGGCCGCGGTCGACGTCGGCGTGCCGGAGACCGGGCGGGAGGCGGCGCAGAACCGGTACTGGCGCTCGCTGGTGGCCAAGGCCCTGCTGACGGCCCGCGGCACACTGTCGGGCGACCCCGGCCCGGTGCACCTCAACCTGCCCTTCCGCGAGCCGCTGCTGCCCGACGGCGCCGTCGCCGAGCTGACCGGCCCGTGGGCCGGGCGGCCGGGCGGGGCGCCGTGGACGGCCGCGACCGCGCCGTCCCCCGCCCCGGTGGGGGACGCCGGCCCGGCGCGGACGCTGGTCGTCGTCGGTGACGCGCCCCCGGCGCTGGGCCGGGCCGCCGCCGCGCTCGCGACCGCGCAGGACTGGCCGGTGGTCGCCGAGCCGTCCAGCGGCGCGTGGGCGGCGTCGGTGCGGGGCGGTGCGCTGCTGCTGGGTGCGCCGGAGTGGCTGGCCGCGCACCGCCCGGACCGGGTGCTGGTCGTGGGCCGGCCGACGCTGTCGCGGCCGGTGTCGGCGCTGCTGGCCGATCCCGGCGTCCGGGTCGAGACCGTCGCCGCCGCTCCGCGCTGGGCCGACGCCGGGCGGTCGACCGCCGCCGTCGGCGCGCTGCCGGCCGGCGGAGCACCGGGCGACGCCGCGTGGCGGGGGCGGTGGGCGGCCGCGGCCGCGCGGGTCGGGACGGCGGTCGACGCGCTGCTGGACGCCGCCGAGGGGTTGACCGCGGCCCGGCTGGCCCGTGACCTGGTCGCCGGCCTGCCCGACGGCGCGCTGCTGGTGCTGGGCTCCTCCACCCCGGTGCGCGACGTCGACCGGCTCGCCGTGCCCCGGGCGGGGGTGACCGTGCTGGCCAACCGCGGCGTCGCCGGCATCGACGGCACGGTGTCCACCGCCGTGGGCGCCGCGCTCGTGCACCAGCGGGCCGGCAGCGGCCCCGCCGTCGCGCTGCTGGGTGACCTGACGTTCCTGCACGACCTGCAGGGGCTGCTGGGCGGGGAGGGGGAGCCACAGCCGGACCTCACCCTGGTCGTGCCCGACAACGACGGCGGCGGCATCTTCGCCCAGCTGGAGCCGGGGCAGCCGCAGTACGAGGCCGGCTACCGGCGGGTGTTCGGCACCCCGCACGGGCGGGACCTCGTCGCCGTGGCCGCGGCGCTGGGCTGGCCCGCCGTCCGGGTCGAGCGCCCCGACGACCTCGCCGCCGCGGTGGCCGCCGGCGGGCCGCGGGTGGTCGTCGTCCGCACCGGGCAACGGGCGGAGGCCGACCTCGCCCGGCGGTTGCGTGCCGCCGCGACCGAGGCACTGGCCGGGCTCTGACGGCCGCGCCCACCACCGTCGACGAGTACCCGGCCGGGCTGCCCGCGGGGGCCGAGGACGCGATGCACCTCCCGCACCGCGACCCGCTGCCCCTGGACCTCGTGGTGCGGGTCGTGGCGGTGCTGGCGGGTCGTGGCGGGCGCTGGACGGTGGCCTCCGGTGGGCCGGCGGAGCACGCTGGGAGCCTCATCCCACCGTGCTGGAGGAGCCTGCGATGGTGAGTCCCGAGCCCGAGACCGGCCGCGAGTTCTGGCGGGACATCAAGCCGATCGAGAACGTCTTCCGCAAGGACGCCGCACCCGAGATCTTCCTGCCCGACACCCTCGACGACGACGAGCGGTACTTCATCCCGCTGTCGGACACCGTCGGCTCACGGCCGCTGTGGATCTCGCTGACCCAGAACCGGTGGGCCGACGTCCTCTGGGCGCGGGAGGCCGGGCTGGTGAACCGGCACTACCACCCGCACCAGGTCTTCGGGTACACGCTGTCGGGGCGGTGGAGCTACCTCGAGCACGACTGGGTGGCCACCAAGGGCACCTTCGTCTACGAGACCCCGGGTGAGGCGCACACGCTGGTGGCCCACGAGTCCGACGAGCCGATGCGGGTGCACTTCAACGTGACCGGCCCGCTGATCTGGCTCGACGAGGACGGCCAGCCCAACGGCACGTTCGACGCCTACGACTACCTCGAGCTCGCCCGCGAGCACTACGAGCGCGTCGGCCTGGGCGCCGCGGCGGTGGAGCGGCTGCTGCGCTAGCTCTCCAGCGCCGTCTGGAACGCGGCGAACTTGGCCTGGGTCTCGGCGAGCTCCGCGGCCGGGTCGGAGCCCGCGACGATCCCGCAGCCGGCGAACAACCGTGCCGTGGCCGGGTCGTCGTCGCACAGCTGGGCGCAGCGCAGCGCGAGGCCGAACTCGCCGTCGCCCCGGGCGTCGAGCCAGCCGACCGGGCCGGCGTAGCGGCCGCGGTCCATCCCCTCGAGCTCGGCGATCAGCCCCGCGGCGGCGGGGGTGGGCGTGCCGCAGACCGCGGCGGTGGGGTGCACCGCGCCGACGAGCTCCAGCAGCCCGGCCCGGCCGCGGGCCCCGCCGCGCGCCTGGACGCCGGTGACGTCGGTGGCCAGGTGGCGCACGTTGGCCAGCGTCAGCAGCTCCGGCTCCGCGGGCGCGGTGAGGGTGGCGCAGTAGGGCTCGAGGGCGCGCACCAGCGAGTCGACGGCGAGGGCGTGCTCGGCGCGGTCCTTGGCCGAGCCGAGCAGCGCCGCGGCCAGCCGGTCGTCGTCGGCGCCGGCCCCGCGCGGTGCGGTGCCGGCCAGCACGCGGGAGGAGAGCGTCCGGCCGGTGCGGCGCAGCAGCAGCTCCGGGGTCGCCCCGAGCAGCCCGTCGACGGCGAAGGTCCAGCAGTCGGGGAACCGGGCCGCCAGCCGGGCCAGCAGCGACCGCGGGTCGAGCGGGGCGTCCGCGGTGACCAGCAGGTCGCGGGCGAGCACCACCTTCTCCAGGTCGCCGGCGGCGATGCGCCCGACGGCCGCCTCGACCGTCGCGCACCACGACGCAGGGTCCAGCGCGCCGTCGGCGTAGCGCAGCCGGCCCAGCGGGGCGGGGACCGCGGCCGGGGCCGGGGCCAGCACGTCGGCGGGGTCGACGTCGCCGACGGTGGTCGTCCACGCCACGCCGTCGCGCCGGCCGACGACCACCTCGGGGACGACGAACACCGACGTCCCGGCGGCCGGGTCGAAGGCGATGCCGGCGAAGAGGACCGGCCCGGAGCCGGGGACGCCGATCGGGTCGTCGACGGCGAGGCCGGCGCTGAACCCGGCCCACCAGTCGGCCGCCTCGGCGAGCGCGGTGGGCCCGGAGACCTCCAGCCGCGCGGCCTCGCCCCAGCCGACCAGGCCCTCGCCGCGGCGCACCCAGGACAGCGCGCCGGTGGCGGGGAGGAGGTCCAGCAGGGCCGGGACGTCGGCCAGGGGCGTCGTGGTGACGAGAGGGGTGACGGCGTCCCGGGAGGTCACGGCGGCCGCTGTCACGGCTCCAGCGTAGGCAGCCCGGTAGCGTCGCCGCCGTGGGAGACCGGCGAGAGAGCGCACACACCGCGGGGTCGCGGGCCGGTCTGGACAAGCAGCCGGCCGACGTCGCGGCCATGTTCGACCGGGTCGCCCGGCGCTACGACCTCACCAACACGGTGCTCTCCGGTGGTCTGGACGCCTCCTGGCGGCGGGCCACCCGCGAGGCCCTCGGTGCGCGCCCGGGGCAGACGGTGCTCGACGTCGCGGCCGGGACGGCGGTGTCCACGGTGGAGCTGGCCGCCGGCGGCGTCCGCGCGATCGCCTGCGACTTCTCCCAGGGCATGCTGCGGGCCGGGGCGAGCCGCCCGGTGCCCAAGGTGGCCGGCGACGCGATGGCCCTGCCGCTGGCCGACCAGAGCGTCGACGGCGTGGTCATCTCCTTCGGCCTGCGCAACGTCGCCGACCCCGACGCCGCGCTGCGCGAGTTCTCCCGCGTGACCCGGCCCGGCGGCAGCTTGGTGGTCTGCGAGTTCTCCAGCCCCACCTGGGCGCCGTTCCGCACCGTCTACACCGAGTACCTGATGCGGGCGCTGCCGCGGATCGCCCGGGCGGTGAGCAGCAACCCCGACGCCTACGTCTACCTGGCCGAGTCCATCCGGGCCTGGCCCGACCAGCCCGCGCTGGCCGCGCGGCTGCAGGCGGCGGGCTGGGCCGACGTCGGCTGGCGGGACCTCACCGGCGGCGTCGTCGCGCTGCACCGCGGCCGCAAGCCCCGCGCCTGAGGCATCACACCGCACCCCGGGTCCCTCGGGCCCCGCTGCAGGGGCCCGCCGCGACCGGCGAGCGGTGGCGGGCACCGATGCGGAACCGTGACGTGCGTCTCCCGGAAGGGTGACTTGTCAGCAAGGTCACACCCAGGCCTAGAGTGGGGACGACGGACTTTGTGAAGCAATTCACAAAGTCTCCCACGCTCCAGGGGAGGGGGCCACGGTGGACGAGCACGACCGGCGGGCCGACGTGGTCGTCGTCGGTGCCGGTCCGGCCGGCTCCTCGGCGGCGTGGCACCTCGCCCGCGCCGGGCGGGACGTCGTCGTGCTCGAGAAGTCCCCCTTCCCCCGGGAGAAGGTCTGCGGTGACGGGCTCACCCCGCGCGGGGTGAAGGCGCTGACCGACATGGGCGTGGACACCACCGGGTGGGTCCGGCACCGGGGGCTGCGGGTCACCGGCGGCGGGCAGGTGGTCGAGGTCGACTGGCCGGTGCTGGACCGCTGGCCCTCCCACAGCCTGGTGCGCAACCGCCGCGACCTCGACGCGCAGCTGGCCGCGCACGCCGCGGACGCCGGCGCCCGCGTCGTCCACGAGGGGACCGTCACCGCGCCGCTGCTCGACGACGCCGGCCGGGTCGTCGGCGTGCACGCCGAGCAGGGGCCGGACCGCGAGCCGGTGACCTGGCGGGCGCCGCTGGTCGTCTCCGCCGAGGGGCTGTCCGGGCGGCTCGGCAAGGCCCTCGGCCTCGTCCGCCGGGAGGACCGGCCGCTCGGGGTCGCCGTCCGCCGGTACGTCCGCTCGCCGCGCACCTCCGACGAGTACCTCGACATCTCCTTCGACCTCTCGCCCTCCGGGCCCAGCCCGGACTCGATGCCCGGCTACGGCTGGGTCTTCGGGATGGGCGACGGCACCAGCAACGTCGGCTTCGGGCTGCTCGACCGCCGCCGCGGCACGGGTGCCGAGCCGCGGGCGGTGCTGCGCGAGTGGCTGGCCACGCTCCCGCCCGAGTGGCGGCTCGGCGAGGAGCACGCGGCCACCCCGCTGCGCGGCGCCGGCCTGCCCATGGCGCTGCACCGGCGGCCCGCCTACACCCGGGGGCTGCTGCTGGCCGGCGACGCCGCGGGCACCGTCAACCCGTTCAACGGCGAGGGCATCAGCTACGCGCTGGAGACCGGTGCGATGGCCGCGGAGGCGGCGGTCGAGGGCCTGGCCCGCGCGCCTGGTCCGGCCCGCGAGGAGGCGCTGCGCCGGTACCCGGCCCGGCTGGCCGAGGAGTACGGCCGTCACCACCGGCTGGGCATGGCCTTCCTCGCACTGCTCGACCGGCCGGGGCTCGTCCGCTTCGCCACCGCGCACGGCCTCAAGCGGCCGGCGATGGTCGACGCGGCGCTGCGGCTGATGGGCAACCTCTCCGACGGCCGGGACGGCGACCGCTTCGACCGCGTCGTCGCCGTCCTCACCCGACTGGCGCCGGCGGTCTGACCGATGGTTCCCCTCACGCCCCGCCGCCATGTCGACACGCTGTGTCCACGATCACCCGTTGCCACGACCGTGATCTCCATCACCGTAGGGTGCCGCTGATGCTCTCGACCTACGTCCCGATCGTCGGGCTGTTCGCGCTGGCCGCGGCGTTCGCGCTGTTCTCGGTCACGGTCGCGCCGTTCGTCGGGCCCCGCCGCTACAACCGGGCCAAGCTCGCCGCCTACGAGTGCGGCATCGAGCCGGTCGACCAGCCGCTCACCGGTGGGCGGTTCCCGGTCAAGTACTACCTGGTGGCGATGTTGTTCATCGTCTTCGACATCGAGATCGTCTTCCTCTACCCCTGGGCGGTGGCCAACGACGCGCTCGGCGTCTTCGGGCTGGTCGAGATGGTCGTGTTCATCGGCACCGTCTTCATCGCGTACGCCTACGTCTGGCGCCGCGGCGGGCTGGACTGGGACTGACAGGAGCGCACCCATGGGACTCGAGGAGAAGCTGCCGAGCGGCGTCCTGCTGACCACGGTCGAGAAGCTGGTCAACTGGACCCGCAAGTCCTCGCTGTGGCCGGCGACCTTCGGGCTGGCCTGCTGCGCGATCGAGATGATGGCCACCGGCGCCGGCCGCTACGACCTGGCCCGCTTCGGCATGGAGGTCTTCCGCGCCTCCCCGCGGCAGGCGGACCTGATGATCGTGGCCGGGCGGGTGAGCCAGAAGATGGCGCCGGTCCTGCGTCAGATCTACGACCAGATGCCCGAGCCGCGGTGGGTGCTGGCGATGGGCGTGTGCGCCAGCTCCGGCGGGATGTTCAACAACTACGCGATCGTCCAGGGCGTCGACCACGTCGTGCCCGTGGACATGTACCTGCCCGGCTGCCCGCCGCGGCCGGAGATGCTCACCGACGCCATCCTCAAGCTGCACTACAAGATCATGAACGAGCCGCTCGGCCCGAAGCGGGCGCGCGAGCTGGAGCGTGCGCAGCAGGAGGGCCGGGCGGAGGACCTCCTGGTCGAGATGCCGTCGACGGTGCGGGTGGACAAGGCGGCGCGGGAGGCCTACGAGCGCGCCGCCGCCGAGCGGCGCACCGGCCAGTTCGCGATCGAGCAGCGGGGCGGGAACGCCGTCCTGCTGCCCGAGCCGTACGTGCGGAGCCGGTCGTGAGCGCCGTGGACCCGACCGGCGGGCGCGCAGCGCGGGGAGCGCCGGCGACCGAGGCGCGGGACGAGCCGGGAGTGGCGCAGTGAGCAACGACGGCGGGGTGCCGGAGCTCCCCGGCCGCCAGGAGGCCGGGCCCGAGGAGAGCACCGCGCCCAGCGGCGGCTTCCGCAAGGGTGCGTTCGGGGTCTCCGGGAGTGGCGACACCTCCGGCTTCGGCGGGCTGGTCCGGGTCGAGCCCGGGGGCGCGGTCGCGCTGCACTCGACCGACCGGCCCTACGGCGGGTACTTCGACGAGGTCACCGACGCGCTGATCGAGGCGGTCGGGCAGGCGACCTACGACGCGGCGGTGCAGCGAGTGCTGGTCGACCGCGGCGAGATCACCTACTTCGTCGCCCGGGAGCACCTGCTCACGCTCGTGCAGGCCCTGCGCGACGACGAGGCGCTGCGCTTCGAGCTGTGCAGCAGCGTGTCGGGGGTCGACTACCTCGACAGCGGCGGCCCGGCGGTCACCCCCGGTCGTCCCCGGCTGCACGTCGTCCTGCACCTGACGTCGATGACCTACCGCCGGCGCATCCGGCTGGAGGTCGCCGTCCCCGCGGAGGACCCGCACGTCCCGTCGGTCACCGGGGTCTACCCGACGGCGGACTGGCACGAGCGCGAGACGTGGGACATGTTCGGCGTCGTCTTCGACGGCCACCCGGCACTCACCCGGATCCTCATGCCCGACGACTGGGACGGCCACCCCCAGCGCAAGGACTACCCGCTCGGCGGGGTCCCGGTCGAGTACCACGACGCCACCATCCCGCCGCCGGACACCCGCCGGAGCTACCGATGACGAGCACGTACAACGCCAGTGACCCCTACGCCGGCTCCCGGGAGACCACCGAGGGCCGCGTCTACACCGTCACCGGCGGCGACTGGGACCAGACCCTCGGCACCGAGGCGTACGGCGAGGAACGGCTCGTCGTCAACATGGGCCCGCAGCACCCGAGCACCCACGGCGTGCTCCGCCTGGTGCTGGACCTCGAGGGCGAGACGGTGACCAAGGCGCGGGTGGTCATCGGCTACCTGCACACCGGCATCGAGAAGAACACCGAGTACCGCAACTGGGTGCAGGGCACGACGTTCGTGACGCGGATGGACTACCTGTCCCCGCTGTTCAACGAGGCCGGCTACTGCATGGCCGTCGAGAAGCTGCTGGGCATCGAGGTGCCGCAGCGGGCGCAGACCATCCGGGTCCTGGTGATGGAGCTCAACCGGATCGCCTCGCACCTGGTCGCGCTGGCCACCTTCGGCATGGAGATGGGCGCCCTCACCGGCATGACCAACGGCTTCCGCGAGCGGGAGCTGGTCCTGGACCTGCTGGAGGAGATCACCGGGCTGCGGATGAACCACGCCTACATCCGCCCCGGCGGGCTGGCCCAGGACCTCCCCGACGGCGTGGTCGAGCACATCCGCGAGTTCCTCGACGTCATGCCGGCGCGGGTGGCCGACTTCCACAAGCTGCTCACCGGCCAGCCGATCTGGCAGGCGCGGCTCAAGGACGCCGGCTACCTCGACGTCACCGGCTGCGTCGCGCTCGGCGTCACCGGCCCGGTGCTGCGTGCCGCCGGCCTGCCGTGGGACCTGCGGAAGGTCGAGCCGTACCTGGGCTACGAGACCTACGACTTCGAGGTCCCGACCGCCGACACCTGCGACGCCTGGGGCCGCTACCTGGTCCGCATGGCGGAGGTGAACGAGTCGCTGAAGATCGTCGAGCAGGCGCTCGACCGGCTGGAGCCGGGGCCGGTGATGGTGCAGGACAAGAAGATCGCCTGGCCCGCGCAGCTGTCCCTCGGCCCCGACGGCATGGGGAACTCCCTGGAGCACGTCCAGCACATCATGGGCCAGTCGATGGAGGCCCTGATCCACCACTTCAAGCTGGTCACCGAGGGCTTCCGCGTGCCGGCCGGCCAGGTCTACGTGCCGATCGAGTCCCCGCGCGGCGAGCTGGGCTACCACGTGGTCAGCGACGGCGGCACCCGGCCGTGGCGGGTCCACGTCCGCGACCCCAGTTTCGTGAACCTGCAGGCGACGGCCGCGATGAGCGAGGGCGGCATGATCGCCGACGTCATCGCCGCGATCGCCTCGCTCGACCCGGTCATGGGCGGAGTGGATCGCTGATGAGTGCTCTTCCTGGCAGCGCCGAGGGGACGGCGGTCACGGGGCTGGACTCCAGTGCCGTCGAGCCCGCGCCCGCCGACCTGCCGCCGCTGACCGAGCAGACCCGGCTCGAGGCGCGGGAGATCATCGCCCGCTACCCGCAGCCGCGGTCGGCGCTGCTGCCGATGCTGCACCTGGTGCAGAGCTACCAGGGGTACGTCTCACCCGAGGGCGTGGCGCTGTGCGCCGAGGAGCTGGGCCTCACCAAGGCCGAGGTCGGCGCGGTCGCGACCTTCTACACGATGTACAAGCGCCGTCCCACCGGCCGGCACCTGGTCAGCGTCTGCACCAACACCCTGTGCGCCGTCCTCGGCGGGCAGCGGATCTTCGACGCGCTCGCGGCCGACCTCGGCGTCCACCACGACGAGACCGCGCGCGACGGCTCGATCACCCTCGAGCACGCCGAGTGTCTGGCCGCCTGCGACTACGCGCCGGTGGTCACCGTCGACTACGAGTTCTACGACCAGCAGGACGTCGAGAGCGCCCGCGCCCTGGTGGCGGCGCTGCGGCGCGGGGACAAGCCGCAGCCGACCCGCGGTGCCCCGCTCACCGACTTCCGCGGGATCTCCCGCCAGCTGGCCGGCTTCGACCAGTACGGCGACGAGGCCGCCCGGCGGGCCGCCGTCGACGCCGAGGGTGCGATCGAGCCGACGCTGGCGGGGCTGCGGCTGGCAGCCGAGCGCGGCGAGTCGGCCCCGCCCATGCCCGCTCCGGAGCGGCCGACGGCCGACACCGGCGAGCCGGCCGAGACCGTGCGCCCCTCCGGCCGGACGGGGGAGACGCCGGGGGAGGAGGCGGCCGACGCCCGGGTCGCCGCCGCCGACACCCCCGCCGAGCGGGCCGGCGCCGCGCAGGCCCACCCCGACAAGGGGGCCGAGTACGGGCAGCCGCGGGGTCGGCAGCGGGCCGGAACCGAGAACCCGCCCGCCGCCGAACCGGCCACCGGCACGAACCCCACGAACGGGAAGGCGTGACATGCCCCTCGCACCCGTGCTGACCACCCGCTGGGCGCAGCCGCAGTCCTGGCGGCTGTCGACCTACGAGCGGCTCGACGGCTACACCGCGCTGCGCACGGCCCTGGGGATGAGCCCCGACGAGCTGGTGGCCCTGGTCAAGGACTCCGGTCTGCGCGGCCGCGGCGGCGCCGGCTTCCCGACCGGCATGAAGTGGAGCTTCATCCCGCAGCCCAAGCCGGGGGAGACGCCGACCGGCCCGGCCGCGATGCCCAAGTACCTCGTGGTCAACGCCGACGAGGGCGAGCCGGGCACCTGCAAGGACCTCCCGCTGATGATGGCCGACCCGCACTCGCTCATCGAGGGCGTGGTCATCGCGGCCTACGCCATCCGCTCGCACCTCGCGGTCATCTACGTGCGCGGCGAGGCGGTGCACGCCCACCGGCGGCTGGTCGCCGCCGTCGAGGAGGCCTACGCGGCCGGCTACCTCGGCGCGGACGTCCTCGGCTCGGGCTACGACCTCGAGCTGATCGTGCACGCCGGGGCCGGCGCCTACATCTGCGGTGAGGAGACCGCGCTGCTGGACTCCCTGGAGGGCTACCGGGGGCAGCCGCGGCTGAAGCCGCCGTTCCCCGCCGTCGCCGGTCTCTACGGCGCCCCGACGGTGATCAACAACGTCGAGACGCTGGCCAGCGTGCCGTTCGTCGTGCGCGGCGGCTCGGACTGGTTCAAGGAGTTCGGCCCGGAGAAGTCACCCGGCCCCAAGATCTACTCGCTGTCGGGCCGCGTCGTCCGCCCCGGCCAGTACGAGGCCCCCATGGGGACGACGATGCGCGAGCTGCTGGAGATGGCCGGCGGCATCCGCCCCGGGCACCAGCTGAAGTTCTGGACGCCGGGTGGCTCGTCGACGCCGTACTTCACCCCCGAGCACCTCGACGTCCCGCTCGACTTCGACTCCGTCGCGGCGGCGGGCTCGATGCTCGGCACCACCGCGCTGATGGTCTTCGACGAGACCGACTCGATCGTCGAGGCGACCCTGCGGTTCACCGAGTTCTACGCGCACGAGAGCTGCGGCAAGTGCACCCCGTGCCGGGAGGGCACCTACTGGCTGGTGCAGATCCTGCAGCGGCTGGTCGACGGCCGGGGGACCGCCGCCGACCTCGACCTGCTGACCGACACCTGCGACAACATCCTGGGCCGCTCGTTCTGCGCCCTCGGTGACGGCGCGACCAGCTGCATCACCAGCTCGCTGAAGTACTTCCGCGACGACTACGTCGCGCTGCTGCCGCCGGAGGAGCAGGCCCGGCTGGGCCGCAGCCTCCGGCTCGAGCCCGTGGGGGTCGCCTCGTGACAACGCCCCAGCCCGCGCCCGCGGCGGTGCCTGCCGTCCCCGGGCCGCACACCCCGCCCGACGCCGTCCACTGCACCATCGACGGCTTCGACGTGGCGGTGCCCAAGGGGACGCTGATCATCCGGGCCGCGGAGATGATCGGCGTCCAGATCCCGCGGTTCTGCGACCACCCGCTGCTCGAGCCGGTCGGTGCCTGCCGGCAGTGCCTGGTCGAGGTGGAGGGCCAGCGCAAGCCGGTGGCCTCCTGCACCATGCCGGTCACCGACGGGATGGTGGTCAAGACCCAGCTCACCAGTCCGGTCGCCGACAAGGCGCAGCAGGGCACGATGGAGCTGCTGCTGATCAACCACCCGCTGGACTGCCCGGTCTGCGACAAGGGCGGCGAGTGCCCGCTGCAGAACCAGGCGATGACCAACGGCCGCACCGAGAGCCGGTTCGTCGACGTCAAGCGGACCTACCCCAAGCCGCTGCCGATCAGCAGCGAGGTCCTGCTGGACCGCGAGCGCTGCGTCCTCTGCGCCCGCTGCACCCGGTTCTCCCAGCAGGTCGCCGGTGACCCGTTCATCGAGCTGTTCGAGCGCGGCGCGCTGGAGCAGGTGGCGATCTACGAGGACGAGCCGTTCTCCTCCTACTTCTCCGGCAACACCACCCAGATCTGCCCGGTCGGTGCGCTGACCAGCGCGCAGTACCGGTTCCGCTCCCGCCCCTTCGACCTGCGCAGCGAGCCCAGCGCCTGCGAGCACTGCGCGTCCGGCTGCGCCCAGCGCACCGACTACCGCCGCGGCAAGGTGCTGCGCCGGCTGGCCGGCGAGGACCCCGCGGTCAACGAGGAGTGGAACTGCGACAAGGGCCGGTGGGCCTTCCGCTACGCCACCGCCAACGACCGGCTCACCACGCCCCTGGTCCGGCGGGACGGCGTCCTGCAGCCCGCGTCCTGGCCGGAGGCCTGGGCCGCGGCGGCCGAGGGCCTGCGCGCCGCCCGCGCGGCCGGTGGCGTCGGCGTCCTGCCCGGCGGCCGGCTGACCGTCGAGGACGCCTACGCCTACGCCAAGTTCGCCCGGGTCGCGCTCGGCACCAACGACGTCGACGCCCGCGCCCGCGCCCACTCGGCCGAGGAGCAGGCCTTCCTCGCCGCACACGTCGCCGGCACCGGGCCGTTCAACGGTGCGGTCACCTACGCCGACCTCACCGACGCCTCCGCGGTGCTGCTGGCCGGGTTCGAGCCGGAGGAGGAGTCGCCGATCGTCTTCCTGCGGCTGCGGCGGGCCGTGCGTACCCGCCGGCTGCCGGTGTTCGACCTGGCGCCCTTCGTCACCCGGGCGGCCGAGAAGCTGGAGGCCACCGTGCTGACCACGCTGCCGGGCACCGAGGCTCGCTCGCTGGCCGCGCTGGCCGAGGGCACGTGGGGTGGCCCGGCGGTCGAGGCGCTGCGGCAGCCGGGCGCGGTGGTGCTCGCCGGCGAGCGCCTGGCCGAGGTGCCCGGCGCGTTCTCCGCGCTGGCCGCCCTCGCCCGAGCGACCGGAGCCCGCGTCGCCTGGGTGCCCCGCCGGGCCGGGGAGCGTGGCGCGGTGGAGGCCGGCGCGCTGCCGGCGCTGCTGCCCGGTGGCCGCCCGGCCTCCGACGCCGGGGCCCGCGCGCAGGTCGCCGCCGCCTGGGGCGTCGCCGAACTGCCGGCCGCGCCCGGCCGCGACACCACCGGCATCCTCGCCGCGGTCACCCACGGGCAGCTCAAGGGCCTCCTGGTGGGCGGGGTCGACCCGGCCGACCTGCCCGACCCACGGCTGGCCGAGGCGGCGCTGGCCGATGCCGACTTCGTGGTCAGCCTCGAGCTGTTCCCGAGTGCGGTCACCGCGCACGCGGACGTCGTCCTCCCGGTGGCCGCGGCGCCGGAGAAGGCGGGGAGCTACCTGGACTGGGAGGGCCGGCTGCGGCCGTTCGACGCCACGCTGCACGGCAGCGGCCAGCTGCCCGACGGCCGCGTGCTGCAGGGCCTGGCCGACGAGCTGGACGTCGACCTGCGGCTGCCCGGCCCCGAGGCCGCCCGCGCCGAGCTCGCCGCGCTCGGGGTCGTCGCGGTGCGGCCCGACGTCACCGGTCTGGACGTCCCCGCGCCGGACGACCCGCCGCTGGCCGAGGACGAGGCGGTGCTGGCCTCCTGGCGGCAGCTGCTGGACGTCGGCACCCTGCAGCGCGACGAGCCCGAGCTGGCCGGCACCGCCCGTCCGCCGGTGGCCCGCCTCGGCAAGGACGCCGCCCGGCGGCTGGGCCTCGCCGACGGCGACCGCGTCACCGTGTGCGGCGCCATGGGCGAGATCACCCTGCCGGTCCAGGTCACCGAGATGCCCGACGAGGTGGTCTGGCTGCCTATGCGCTCGCCCGGCAGTGAGGTCAGGAGCCAGCTGGGCACCCCGCCCGGCGGCGTCGTCCGCCTCGTCGCCGCGTCTCCCGCCCACCCCGCCGCGGCCGGAGGCCTCGCGTGAACCTGCTCGCCGCCGCCGACCAGCCGACGCTCGAGGACTTCGGCTCCGACGTCTGGTGGATCGTCCTCATCAAGATCGTTGGCGTCTTCGTCGTCCTCGTGCTGCTGACGCTGTTCGCCATCGTCTTCGAGCGCAAGGTCGTCGCGCGCATGCAGCAGCGCATCGGCCCCAACCGGGTCGGCCCGCGCGGGTACCTGCAGAGCCTCGCCGACGGGCTGAAGCTGGCGTTCAAGGAAGACATCATGCCGGCGCTCGCGGACAAGCCGGTCTACTTCCTGGCCCCGGTGATCGCCACCATCCCGGCGTTCCTGGCCTTCTCGGTCATCCCGCTCGGCCCGGCGGTGAGCATCTTCGGCCAGCGCACCCCCCTGCAGCTCACCGACGCCCCCATCGGCGTCCTCGTGGTGCTGGCCTGCTCGGCGATGGGCGTCTACGGCATCGTGCTGGCCGGGTGGGCGTCGGGCTCGACCTACCCGCTGCTGGGCAGCCTGCGCAGCGCCGCGCAGATGGTCAGCTACGAGATCGCGATGGGGCTGTCGATCGTCGCGGTGTTCCTCTACGCGGGCTCGATGTCGACCTCGGAGATCGTCGCCGCGCAGGCCGACGGCAACCAGGTCTCCTTCTTCGGCCTGGAGTTCACCGGTCCCGGCTGGTACGCGGTCCTGCTGCCGGTGTCGTTCGTCATCTACGTCATCGCCGTCGTCGGGGAGACCAACCGCGCCCCGTTCGACCTGCCCGAGGCCGAGAGCGAGCTGGTCGGCGGCTTCCACACCGAGTACTCGTCGCTGAAGTTCGCGCTGTTCTTCCTCGCCGAGTACATCAACATGGTCACCGTCTCGGCCCTGGCCGCGACGCTGTTCCTCGGCGGCTGGCGGGCCCCGTGGCCGCTGTCGATCTGGGACGGCGCCAACTCCGGCTGGTGGCCGCTGCTGTGGTTCTTCCTCAAGGTCGTCGTCGCGCTGTTCGTCTTCATCTGGCTGCGCGGCACGCTGCCCCGGCTCCGCTACGACCAGTTCATGAGGTTCGGGTGGAAGGTGCTGGTGCCGACGGCGCTGGTCTGGATCCTCGCCGTGGCCACCATGCGCACCGTGGCCCGGGAGGCCGACCTCTCCACCGGTCAGGTCGCGCTGTTCGTCGGCGTCCCGCTGGCCCTGCTGGTGCTCGCCGTGCTGCTCGTGGCCAGCCGGGCCAGCAACCGGGCCACCCGGATCGCCGCCACCAAGGCCGCGGCCGGCTCGATCCACCCGACCGACGCCGAGCCGGAGGTGCTGCCCCCGGTCGGCCCGCGCCGCCGGCCCGCGCAGCCCACCGGCCCGAGCCGCGCCGAGGGCGGGTTCCCCGTCCCGCCCATGGACCTCAAGGTGCCGCCGTCACCGCGGCTGCGCGACCGGGAGACCGTGCCCGCCGGTGGTGTGGTCGGCACCGGACGGCGCGGCGCCGCGCCCAGCCAGGAGGACGACGATGTCTGACCGGAACCCGCCCGCCGAGGGCACCGAGAAGGGGCTGGCGCAGGCCGCCCGCGGCGAGCTCGCCCGCCGCGACCGCGACGCCGGCCCGGTCAAGCGGTCCAGCTGGCTGCCCGGCCCCGGCCAGGGCTTCGGGGTCACCTTCGCGCAGATCTTCCGCAAGGTGACCACCGAGGAGTACCCCGAGGTCCCGAAGGTGACCAAGCCGCGCTACCACGGCCGGCACGTACTCAACCGGCACCCGGACGGGCTGGAGAAGTGCGTCGGCTGCGAGCTGTGCGCCTGGGCCTGCCCCGCCGACGCCATCTACGTGGAGGGCGGGGACAACACCGAGGACGAGCGGTACTCGCCCGGCGAGCGGTACGGGCGGGTCTACCAGATCAACTACCTGCGCTGCATCTTCTGCGGCCTGTGCATCGAGGCCTGCCCGACCCGCTCGCTGACCATGAGCAACGACTTCGAGCTCGCCGACGACAACCGCCGCGACCTCATCTACACCAAGGAGCAGCTGATGGCCCCGCTGCTGCCCGGCATGGAGGCCCCGCCGCACCCCATGCGGCTGGGGGACGACGAGAAGGACTACTACGTGCGGACGCCGGACCGCGCGACCCCGCCGGCCGACCCCGCCGCCGGTGCGCGCGTGGACCAGCCGGTCCCCGGGGGCCGGGCATGAGCGTGCTGGCCGCGGCGGCCGGCGAGACCGTGCAGCTGGGCACCGGGGAGGCCGTCGTCTTCTGGGTGCTGGGGCCGATCGCCCTGGCCGGCGCACTGGGCATGGTGCTCTCCCGCAACGCCGTCCACTCGGCCCTGTGGCTGGTCAACACCATGCTCGCGCTGGGCGTCTTCTACGTCGTCCAGGAGGCGCCGTTCCTCGGCGCGGTGCAGATCATCGTCTACACCGGCGCGATCATGATCCTCTTCCTGTTCGTGCTCATGCTGGTCGGCCGGGACTCCTCCGACTCCGTGGTCGAGACCCTGCGCGGGCAGCGCGTGGCCGCGATCGTGCTGGGCATCGGCTTCGCCGGGCTGGTCGGTGCCGGCATCGCCCGGGCCACCCAGGACCTGCCGGTCACCGGCCTGGACGCGGTGCAGGGCGGGGAGAACAGCAACATCGAGGCGATCGCCGAGGTGCTGTTCACCCGCTACCTGCTGGCCTTCGAGGTGACCAGCGCCCTGCTCATCACCGCCGCCGTCGGTGCCATGGTGCTGGCCCACATCGAGCGCGAGCCCGGCACGCGGCGCACCCAGAAGGAGCTCTCCCGCGCCCGGTTCCTCACCGACCGGCCGCAGACCCTGCCCGGGCCGGGCGTGTTCGCCCGGGCCAACTCGGTCGCCGCGCCGGCGCTGCTGCCCGACGGCAGCGTCTCCGAGGACAGCTTCGCCACCGGGATCGAGCCCCAGGAGGTCGACCAGATGCCGCGCCCCACCGGCCGGGCCGAGCTCGGCACCCCCGACGCGTCGCTGGGCACCCTCGACCCCGCGCCCAGCGACATCCCGGGGGGACGGGACCGATGAGCCTCACGCACTACCTGGTGCTCGCGGCGATGCTGTTCACCATCGGCGCGGTCGGTGTGCTGGTGCGACGCAACGCGATCGTCGTCTTCATGTGCATCGAGCTGATGCTCAACTCGGTGAACCTGACGCTGGTCACCTTCGCCCGGGCCAGCGGCACCGTCGACGGCCAGATCATGGCGTTCTTCGTCATGGTCGTCGCCGCGGCCGAGGTCGTCGTCGGCCTCGCGATCATCATGTCGATCTACCGGACCCGCCGGTCGGCGTCGGTCGACGACGCCAACCTGCTCAAGTACTGAGAACGGGGATCCGGGGATGGACACCGTGCCCGCCGACGGGCTGCTCGCCGCCTCCTGGCTGCTGATCGCACTGCCGCTGGCCGGTGCCGCCGTGCTGCTGCTGGGCGGCCGGCGCACCGACCGCTGGGGTCACCTGCTGGGCGTGGCCACGGTGGTCGCGGCCTTCGTCATCGGCCTGCTGTGCACGTTCCAGCTGGACGGGCGCGCGGTGGGCGTCGACCTGTTCACCTTCGCCGCCACCGGATCGCTGGACGTGCGGGCCGGCCTGCTCTACGACCCGCTGTCGGCGGTGTTCGTCCTGCTGATCACCGGCGTGGGCGCGCTGATCCACGTCTACTCCGTCGGCTACATGGCCCACGACCCCGGGCGCCGGCGGTTCTTCGCCTACCTCAACCTGTTCGTGGCGGCGATGCTGCTGCTGGTCCTCGGCAACAACTTCGTGATGCTCTACGTGGGCTGGGAGGGCGTCGGCCTGGCGTCCTACCTGCTCATCGCCTTCTGGTACACCCGGCCGTCGGCGGCCACCGCCGCGAAGAAGGCGTTCATCATGAACCGGGTCGGCGACGTCGGGCTGGCGCTGGCCATCTTCCTGATGTTCGCCCAGCTGGGCACCGTCACCTACGAGGGCGTCTTCGGCGGGGTCGGCACGCTGGCCGGGGGCACGGTCACCGCCCTGGGTCTGCTGCTGCTCCTCGGCGCCTGCGGCAAGTCCGGCCAGTTCCCGCTGCAGGCGTGGCTGCCCGACGCCATGGAGGGCCCCACCCCGGTCAGCGCGCTCATCCACGCCGCCACCATGGTCACCGCCGGGGTCTACCTCATCGCCCGCTGCGCGCCCATCTACGACGAGACGCCGACCGCCCGCGCCGTGGTCCTCGCCGTCGGTGCGATCACCCTCATGATCGGCGCGATCGCCGGCTGCGCCCAGGACGACATCAAGAAGGTGCTGGCCTACTCGACGGTCAGCCAGATCGGCTACATGTTCCTGGCCGTGGGCCTGGGCCCGGTCGGCTACGTGGCGGGCCTGGCGCACCTGCTCACCCACGGCTTCTTCAAGGCCGGGCTGTTCCTCGGTGCCGGCTCGGTCATGCACGCCATGGACGACTCGGTCGACATGCGCCGCTTCGGCGGCCTGGCCTCGAGGATGAAGGTCACCTTCGTGACCTTCGGGCTGGGCTACCTGGCGCTGATCGGCTTCCCGTTCCTGTCCGGCTTCTACACCAAGGACGCGATCATCGAGGCCGCGTTCGACCGCGGCGACGGCTGGGGCTACGTGCTCGGCGGGGTCGCGATCCTCGCCGCCGGGCTCACCGCCTTCTACATGACCCGGCTGATGCTCATGACCTTCTTCGGCCGGCCCCGCTGGGAGGAGGGCGTCCACCCGCACGAGTCCCCGTCGGTCATGACCGTGCCGATGGTCGTGCTCGCCGTCGGCTCGGTCCTGGCCGGCTTCCTGCTGGTCGTGGCCTTCCCGCTGGAGGAGTGGCTGGCCCCGGTGTTCGGGGAGCCGGAGGCGGCCGAGCACGTGGTGGCCCCCCTGGTGGTCAGCGTGCTGGTGACCCTCGTGATGGTCCTCGGCGCCGGTGCGGCCTGGCTGTTCGTCGGCCGTCGCGAGGTGCCGCTGACCGCGCCGGTGCGGGTCGCGCTGCCCGTCCGCGCCGCCCGCCGCGCCCTCTACGCCGACACCGTCAACGAGTCGCTGTTCATGCGGCCCGGGCAGTGGCTGACCCGCGCTCTGGTCTTCGTCGACAACCGCGGGGTGGACGGCGCGGTCAACGGGCTGGCGGCGACGCTGGGCGGCTCCTCGTCCCGGCTGGGCCGCACCCAGACCGGCTTCGTCCGCTCCTACGCGCTGTCGATGCTCGGCGGCGCCGTCGTCGTGGCGGGGGCACTGCTGGCGGTGACGACGGGGTGAGTGGCACCTCCACGGAACGAGAGGCGACGACGGCGTGACTGACTTCCCGTTCCTGCTCACGATGATCGCCGTGCCGGCGGTGGGCGCCGCGGTGGTCGCCGCGCTGCCCCGCGGCCGCGACGTCCTGGCCAAGCAGATCGCCCTCGGCGTGAGCGCCCTGGTGCTGCTGCTCGCCGTCCTGGCCACGATCGCGTTCGACACCGGCGGCGACCGGTTCCAGCTGACCACCTCGGTGGCCTGGATCCCCGACTTCGGCGTCGACTTCGCCCTCGGTGTCGACGGGATCGCGCTGGTGATGCTGCTGCTCATCGGCGTCCTCGTGCCGGTGGTCGTCGTCGCCTCCTGGCGGGACACCTCGACGACCAACCGGTCGATGAGCACCTTCTTCGCCTGGCTGCTGCTGCTCGAGGCGATGATGGTGGGCGTCTTCGCCGCGACCGACGTCTTCCTCTTCTACGTGTTCTTCGAGGCGATGCTCGTCCCGATGTACTTCATCATCGGGAGCTTCGGCGGGGCCCGGCGGCAGTACGCGGCGGTCAAGTTCTTCCTCTACAGCCTGGTCGGCGGCCTGGTCATGCTCGCGGCGGTCATCGGGCTGTACGTGGTGAGCAGCAGCGAGCTGGGGGAGGGCACCTTCGCCTTCGACGCACTGCGGCAGATCGAGATCGACCCCGGCGTGCAGAAGCTGCTCTTCCTCGGCTTCTTCGTCGCCTTCGCGATCAAGGCCCCGCTCGTGCCGTTCCACACCTGGCTGCCCGACTCCGGTGCCGAGGCGCCGATCGGCGGGGCGGTCCTGCTGGTCGGCGTCCTGGACAAGGTCGGCACCTTCGGCTTCCTGCGGTACTGCCTGCCGCTGTTCCCCGACGCCTCCCGCGACCTCGCGCCGTTCGTGCTGGTGCTCGCCGTCGTCGGCATCCTCTACGCCGCGCTGCTGGCGATGGGCCAGACCGACATGAAGCGGCTGGTCTCCTACACCTCGATCGCGCACTTCGGGTTCATCGCGCTGGGCATCTTCGCCTTCACCACCGAGGCGGGCACCGGCGCGGTGCTGTACATGGTCAACCACGGCATCGCGACCGGGCTGCTGTTCCTCGTCGTCGGCATGCTCATCGCCCGCGGGGGCTCCCGGCAGATCGGCGACTACGGCGGCCTGGCGTCGAAGGCGCCGCTGCTGGCCGGGGTCTTCCTCGTGGCGGGCCTGGCCTCGCTGGCCCTACCCGGCACCAACAGCTTCGTCAGCGAGTTCCTGGTGCTGATCGGCTCGTTCCCGACCCGGCCGGTGTTCACCGTCCTGGCGACGATCGGCATCATCCTGGCCGCCCTGTACATCCTGCTCATGTACCAGCGGACGATGCACGGCCCGCCGCGCGGCGTCCTCCTCGAGGCGGACGAGGGGACGACGACGCCCGCGCAGTCCGGTGGCGGCACGGCCACGCTGACCGCGCCGGCGACCCCGCGACTGCGGGCACGTGACCTCTCCCGGCGTGAGCTGGCCGTCGCCGCACCGATGGTCGCGCTGGTCATCGCGCTGGGCGTCTACCCGCAGCCGCTGATCGACCTCATCGAGCCCGCCGTCGCCGCCACGATGGACGACGTCGGTGCCGACCCCGCCGGCGTGCAGCCGGCCGCCGACGTCGAGGGGACCGACTGATGCTCAGCGCGGCAGACGCGATCACGGCTCCGAGCCTGTCCCTGGGTGCCCTGGCACCGCTGCTGTTCGTCTTCGCCGCCGCCTGCATCGGCGTCCTCGTCGAGGCGTTCGCCCCGCGGGAGAGCCGGCACCCGGTGCAGGTGGTCGTGGCGCTGGTCGGCACGGTCGGCGGTCTGGTCACCAGCCTGCTGCTGGCCGGCGAGCGGCAGCTCACCGCCGCCGGGGCGCTCGCCGTCGACGGCGCCGCGGTCTTCCTGATGGCCACGATCGCCGGCCTGGGGGCGCTGTCGATCCTGCTGTTCGCCGAGCGGTCCCTGGACCCGGCGCGCTCGGCGTTCGTCGCCGCCGCGGCGGTGCCGGCCGGCAGCCCGCGCGACCGCGAGCTGCTCACCGCCCCGCGGGTGCAGACCGAGGTCTACCCGCTGGCGACCTTCGCCATCGGCGGCATGATGCTGTTCGTCGCGGCCAACGACCTGCTCGTCATGTTCGTGGCGCTGGAGGTGCTCAGCCTCCCGCTGTACCTGATCAGCGGCCTGGCCCGCCGCCGGCGGCTGCTGTCGCAGGAGGCGGCGGTCAAGTACTTCCTGCTCGGCTCCTTCGCCTCGGCGTTCTTCCTCTACGGCCTGGCGCTGGTCTACGGCGCCACCGGCAGCGTGCGGCTGGCCGACATCCGGGCCGCCTCCGCCGCCACCGGCACCGACGTGCTGCTGGTGCTCGGCCTGGCGCTGCTGGTCGTGGGACTCATGTTCAAGGCCAGCGTGGCGCCCTTCCACGCCTGGACGCCGGACGTCTACCAGGGCGCCCCGACGCCGGTCACCGCCTTCATGGCCGCCTGCACCAAGGTCGCGGCGTTCGGCGCCATCCTCCGGCTGCTCTACGTCGCCTTCGGCACCGCCGAGTGGACGTGGCGGCCGCTGGTCTACGGCATCGCGATCGTGTCCATGGTGGTCGGGGCCGTCCTCGGCCTCACCCAGACCGACCTCAAGCGGATGCTGGCCTACTCCTCGATCGCCCACGCCGGCTTCCTGCTCACCGGCGTCATCGGCTACGGCGGCGGCGCCGACGGCCAGGGCACCGGGCTGGGCGGGACGATGTTCTACCTGCTCGCCTACGGGCTGACCACGCTCGGCGCCTTCGCGGTCCTCACCCTGGTCCGGGACGGCGACGGGGAGGCCACGCACCTGTCGAAGTGGGCGGGGCTGGCCCGCCGGTCCCCGCTGACCGCCGCCGTCATGGGCCTGTTCCTGCTGGCGCTGGCCGGCATCCCGCTCACCAGCGGCTTCACCGGCAAGTTCGCCGTCTTCCGGGCGGCCATCGACGACGGCGCGTGGCCGCTGGTCGTCGTCGCCCTGCTGGCCAGCGCGGTGGCGGCGTTCTTCTACCTGCGGGTGCTCGTGCTCATGTACTTCAGCGAGCCCGCTGCCGACGGCCCCACCGTCGGTGTCCCGGGGCTGCCCACGACGATCGTGCTCGCGGTGACCGTCACGGCCACCGTCGTGCTGGGCGTCGTCCCCGGGGCGGTGCTGGACCTCGCCGAGCGGGCGGCTATCTTCGTCGGTTGATGACCGGAGCCAGCGCCGCCGTCCACCGGGACACCCCGGCCGAGACCTGGCAGCGGACCTCACCCCCCGCCTCGACCATCGGGCCGTGGCTGCCCGAGGGTGAGCTCGGCGTCCGCCTCGCCGAGGGTCTGGCGCGGGTGGAGTCGGCGCTGCTGCAGGCCGTGGACAGCGACCACGACTTCGTCTCGCAGACCGCCGGCCACCTGGTCGCCGCCGGCGGCAAGCGGTTCCGGCCGCTGCTGGCGCTGCTGGCCGCCGAGCTCGGCGACCCCCGGGCCCCCGGGGTCACCGAGGCCGCCGTCGTCTGCGAGCTCACCCACCTGGCCACGCTGTACCACGACGACGTCATGGACGAGGCCGCCGTCCGCCGCGGGGCGCCCAGCGCGAACAGCCGGTGGAACAACAGCATCGCCATCCTCACCGGCGACTTCCTCTTCGCCCGCGCCTCCGACCTGCTGGCCGACCTCGGCCCGGAGGCGGTGCGCATCCAGGCCCGCACCTTCGAGCGGCTGGTCACCGGGCAGATCCTCGAGACGGTCGGCCCGCGGCCGGGCGCCGACCCGGTCGCCCACCACCTGCAGGTGCTGGCGGACAAGACCGGCTCGCTGGTGGCGACCTCGGCCCGCTTCGGTGCCTCCTTCGCCGGCGCCGGCGAGGAGCTGGTCGCTGCGCTGACCGCCTTCGCGGAGGAGGTCGGGGTGGCCTTCCAGCTCTCCGACGACCTGCTCGACATCGTCAGCCGGGACGGCGCCTCCGGGAAGTCGCCGGGCACCGACCTGCGCGAGGGCATCGTCACGCTGCCGGCGCTGTTCGCCCTGGCCGGCGACGACCCCGCCGAGCAGCGGCTGCGCGAACTGGTCTCCCGGCCCCTGCCCGACGACGCCGAGCACGCCGAGGCGCTGGCCCTGCTGCGCTCGTCTGCGTCGCTGGACCGCGCCAGCGAGGTGCTGCGCGAGTACGCCGACCGCGCCCGCGCCCGGCTCGCGGCGGTGCCCGAGGGACCGGTCCGCGAGGCGCTGTCGGCGCTGTGCGAGTACGTCGTCACGCGCACCAGCTGAACCGGCGGGGCATGCTGGGCGGGTGCGCGCCCGCCTGACCTGCCTGGTCGTCGCCGCAGCACTGCTCGGCGCCTGCAGCAGCGAGGCCGACGGTGCTCCTCCGGCCGCCACGCGGACCCCGCCGCCGGGCACGACCGCCCCGCCACCCACGACCGCGCCGTCGACCGTGGCACCCGCGCTCGACGTCACGGTGGTCGCCGACGGCCTCGACCACCCCTGGGACGTCGCCCAGGCGCCGGACGGCACCCTCCTGGTCGACGAGCGCGGCGGCGGCCTCACCGCCGTCCTGCCCGACGGCACCGTGCAGGACGTCGCAGCCGACTTCGGCGACCTCTTCGCGACGGGGGAGACCGGTCTGATGGGCCTGCTGCTCGACCCCGCGTTCGAGCAGAACCGGCGGTTCTACACCTGTCAGGGCCGGCAGGACGGCGACGGCCGCTCGATCGCCGTGGTCGCCTGGACCGTCGACCCGGCCTGGCGCACCGCCACCCGCGTCGCCGACCCGCTGCTCGGCGGCATCCCGGTGAACGAGAGCTCGGGCCGGCACGGGGGGTGCCGGCTGCGCCTGGACCCGACCGGCGCGATGCTGGTCGGCACCGGGGACACCGCCGTCTCCGAGAACGCCCAGGACCTCGGCACGCTCGCGGGCAAGGTGCTGCGCATCGACCCGGCCACCGGGGCGCCGGCCGCCGGCAACCCGTTCGCGGGCCGCCCGGGTGCGGCGGCGTACCTGTGGACCTACGGGCACCGCAACGTGCAGGGCCTCGCCGTGCGCCCCGGCACGGGCCAGGTGTACGCCGCCGAGCAGGGCACCGCCCGGGACGACGAGGTGACGCTCCTGGCCGCCGGCGGCAACGGCGGCTACCGGCCGGGGCCCGGCTACGACGAGCGCGTGCCGATGACCGACGCCTCCCTGCCCGACGTCCTGCCGGCCACCTGGGCGTCGGGGGACCCGACCATCGCCACGTGTGGCATCACCTTCCTGGAGGGCGACCAGTGGCAGGGCTACGCGGGCCTGCTGCTGGTCGGCGTCCTCAAGGACCGCGGCGTGCTGGCGTTGCGCGTGGCCGAGGACGGGGCGCTGCTGGAGCAGTTCCGGCTCCCGGAGCTGGAGGGCCGGTACGGGCGCATCCGCACGGTCCAGCAGGGCCTGGACGGCGCGCTGTACGTCACCACCGACAACGGTGACGACGCCGACTCCCTACTGCGGGTCACGCCTCGCGCCTGACCCGCCCCCGAGCTCGGGCGATTCTTCCGTTCCGGTCTTGTGACGGAACTGCCGGTCTCGGAAAGGTCGCGACGTCCAGGAAGACGGCCGCAGCGACGCGGCCGACGTGGAGGGAATTCCCATGCACCGACGCTCACGCCTGCTGCTCGTCGTACCCGCCGCCACCGCGATGGTCTTCACCGGCCTGTCGCCGGCCCTCGC
The DNA here is from genome assembly GCF_054050635.1 of Geodermatophilus sp. SYSU D00079. Lineage (NCBI taxonomy): Bacteria > Bacillati > Actinomycetota > Actinomycetes > Geodermatophilales > Geodermatophilaceae > Geodermatophilus > Geodermatophilus sp. SYSU D00079. The sequence goes on from NZ_JBJGZS010000004.1 coordinate 105,038, forward strand.
CGGCGGCGGTGACCACCACGACAAGAACGACGTCCGTATCGTCGAGATCGAGCGGGTCGAGATCGAGAACGACGATGAGGCACGGGTCTACTTCACCTACGAGTGCGACGAGGACACCGACAACCTCTCCGCCAAGGCGCACGTCCGCCAGGACGACGCACGGTACGCGTCCAAGGACAAGGAGGACGTGGAGGACTGCGAAGCGGACGAGGAGCAGGAGGACTCGGTCCTCGTCAAGCGGCACCACGGTGACGAGCTCGACGCCGACGAGGACGCCAAGGTGCGGGTCACCCTCTACGAGGACGACGACGAGGTCGACAGCGAGACCGACCGCAACGTCGACGTCGAGGACGACGACAACGGCAAGGGCCACCACTGACCCCCGTGGTGTGACCCGGCGCTGACCGCCGGAACGGACGAGGGGCGCCCGGGAACCACTGGTTCTCGGGCGCCCCTCGCCGTGTGCGGACCCTCAGGCCGAGACGGTCCAGGTGTCGCTGCCGGACAGGATCGCGTCGAGGTCGGCCTGGTTCTGGGCCGAGGCGTCCTCGAGCTGATCGGCCATCATCCGGTCGTAGGTCGGCTTCTGCACCGCCCGGAACACGCCCATCGGGGTGTACCGGAGGTCCTGGCTCGACAGCCGCGACAGGGCGAAGGCGTAGGACGGGTCCTGGCGGGTGACGTCGTGGACCACGATGTCGGCCGCGTCGACCTGGTTGGTCTCGGCGATGCGCAGCCCGCCGACGTCGTCGCGGACCACGCACGAGGCGCCGTCCGGACCGAACACCAGCGGCTTGCCGTGCTCGAGCGGGATCGACCACTGCGTGCCGGTGGTGGGGTCCTTGAGCAGGTCGAAGGCACCGTCGTTGAAGATGTTGCAGTTCTGGTAGATCTCGACCAGCGAGGTGCCCTTGTGCTCCGCGGCCTGCCGCAGCACCTCGGTGAGGCCCTTGCGGTCGGAGTCCATCGCCCGGCCCACGAACGTGGCGTCGGCGCCGATGGCCAGGGACACCGGGTTGAACGGGTGGTCCAGCGAGCCCATCGGGGTGGACTTCGTGATCTTGCCGACCTCGCTGGTGGGCGAGTACTGGCCCTTGGTCAGCCCGTAGATCCGGTTGTTGAACAGCAGGATCGTCATGTTCACGTTGCGGCGCAGCGTGTGGATCAGGTGGTTGCCGCCGATGGACAGCGCGTCGCCGTCCCCGGTGACGACCCAGACCGACAGGTCGGGACGCGAGGCCGCCAGGCCGGTCGCGATCGCCGGCGCGCGGCCGTGGATCGAGTGCATCCCGTAGGTGTTCATGTAGTACGGGAAGCGCGAGGAGCAGCCGATGCCCGAGACGATGACCATGTCCTCGCGGGCGATGCCGAGGCTGGGCAGGAAGCTCTGGACCGCGTTGAGGATGACGTAGTCACCGCACCCGGGGCACCAGCGCACCTCCTGGTCGGTCTTCATGTCCTTGGCCTTGAGGACGGTCTGCTTCTCGCCCTGCGTCGCGACCGAGGCCGCGATCGCGTCGGCGATGGGTCCGGGTGGGGTGGGCGACGCGGCGGGCATGCCGAGGTCGACGGTGGTCATTCCGCTCCTCCGGTGGGGTCGGCGGCGAGCGGTGCGCCGCTGGTGGAGTCGATGACGTCCTGGATCACCGCGGCGAGCTCGGCGGCCCGGAAGGGCAGCCCGCGCACCTGCGTGTGGCTCTGGACGTCGACGAGGTACTTGGCGCGCAGCAGCAGGGCCAGCTGCCCGAGGTTCATCTCCGGGCAGACGACACGGTCGTAGCGGCGCAGGATGTCGCCGAGGTCGGCCGGCATCGGGTTGACGTGGCGCAGGTGGATCTGGGCCACCGACCGCCCCGAGCGGCGGATCCGGCGGCAGGCGGCGCCGATCGGGCCGTAGGTCGAGCCCCAGCCGATGACGGCCACGCGGGCGTCGCCGTCGGGGTCGTCGACCTCGGTGGGCGGCAGCGACGCGGCGATGCCGTCGACCTTGGCCTGCCGCAGGCGCGTCATCAGGTCGTGGTTGGCCGGGTCGTAGGAGATGTTGCCGGTCTTGTCGGCCTTCTCCAGCCCGCCGATCCGGTGCTGCATCCCCGCCGTCCCCGGGATCGCCCACGGCCGGGCGAGCGTCTCGGGGTCACGCAGGTAGGGGAGGAACTCGCCGTCCTCGCCGTTGGGCTGGGTGGCGAAGTCCACCCGCAGGTCCGGCAGGGACTCGACGTCCGGGATGGCCCACGGCTCGGCGCCGTTGGCCAGGTAGCCGTCGGACAGCAGCATCACGGGGGTGCGGTAGGTCAGTGCGATCCGCGCCGCCTCCAGGGCCGCGTCGAAGCAGTCGCCGGGGGAGCGGGGCGCGATGACCGGCAGGGGGGCCTCGCCGTTGCGGCCGAACATGGCCTGCAGGAGGTCGGACTGCTCGGTCTTCGTCGGCAGGCCCGTGGACGGGCCGCCGCGCTGCACGTCGATGACCAGCAGCGGCAGTTCGGTCATCACCGCGAGGCCGATGGCCTCGGACTTCAGCGAGATGCCCGGGCCCGACGTCGTGGTGACGCCGAGGGCGCCGCCGAAGGACGCGCCGATCGCCGAGGCGACCCCGGCGATCTCGTCCTCGGCCTGGAACGTGCGGACGCCGAACGCCTTGTGCCGGGACAGCTCGTGGAGGATGTCCGACGCCGGGGTGATCGGGTAGGCGCCGAGGAAGACCGGCAGCCCCGACCGCTGGCCGGCGGCCACGATGCCCAGGGCGAGCGCCTGGTTGCCGGAGATGTTGCGGTAGCGGCCCGGCGCCATCGGGGCCGGCTTGATCTCGTAGGAGACCGCGAAGGCCTCGGTGGTCTCGCCGTAGTTGTAGCCGGCCCGGAACGCGGCGATGTTGGCCGCGGCGATCTCGGGCTTGCGGCGGAACTGACGCTCGAGGAAGCGGACCGTGCCCTCGGTGGGCCGGTGGTACATCCAGCTCAGCAGGCCGAGGGTGAACATGTTCTTGCTCCGCTCGGCCTCCTTCTTGCCGAGGCCGGAGTCGGCGAGCGCGTCGAGGGTCATGCTCGTGAGCGGCACGCTGACCAGCTGCCAGCCGTCGAGCGAGCCGTCCTCCAGCGGGTTGCTGGCGTAGCCGACCTTGGCCAGGTTGCGCGGGGTGAACTCGTCGGAGTCGACGATCAGCAGCCCGCCGCCGGGCAGGTCGGAGAGGTTTGCCTTGAGCGCGGCCGGGTTCATGGCGACCAGCACGTCCGGGGCGTCGCCCGGCGTCATGATGTCGTGGTCGGCGAAGTGCAGCTGGAAGGAGCTGACCCCCGGCAGGGTCCCCGTCGGCGCCCGGATCTCGGCGGGGAAGTTGGGCAGCGTGGACAGGTCGTTGCCGAACGACGCGGTCTCGCTGGTGAAGCGGTTGCCGGTCAGCTGCATGCCGTCGCCGGAGTCACCGGCCAGGCGGATGACGACCCGGTCGAGCTCGACGACGCTCTTGACGAGGCCGCCGGGAGCCGAGCTGCCCGCCGGGGCGGTGAGGGGCGGGTTGGTCGCAGTCATCAGTGGTCTACCTCCACCGGCCGAGGTTACGTGGCTGTCGTGTCGCGGGCCCGTGACGAGAGCCACAGTCGCACCTGCCGGCCACGGCCGGCACCAGACTGGCAACCCCCGCGCGCGCGAGGGCATTCCGTGACCGCGGTCGCAGGGGACCGCTGCCCGCTCGGGCGCGCGCTCCACCAGGGAACGACGTCCCGCGGTGCGCCGTTGGTCGGGTCGTGCAGCGCTGGAGCAACGGACTGAAGACCGCGGTGCTCCTCGGCCTCATGGGCGGGCTGATCCTCGCCGCCGGCGCGCTCATCGGCGGCCGCAGCGGCCTGTTCATCGCCCTGCTGGTCGCCCTCGCGGTGAACGGGTACGCGTACGTCAACAGCGACAAGCTCGCCCTGCGCGCCATGCGGGCCTTCCCGGTGACCGAGACCCAGGCCCCCGCGCTGTACGCCATCGTCCGGGAGCTGGCCACCGAGGCCCGCCAGCCGATGCCCCGCCTGTACGTCAGCCCGACCGACCAGCCCAACGCCTTCGCCACGGGGCGCAACCCGCGCAACGCCGCCGTCTGCGTCACCCAGGGGATCCTCGAGCTGCTCGACCGCCGGCAGTTGCGCGCGGTGCTCGCCCACGAGCTCTCGCACGTCTACAACCGCGACATCCTGATCAGCTCGGTCGCCGGTGCCATGGCGACGGTGGTCACCTACCTGGCGCACATGGCGATGTTCGCGTCGCTGTTCGGTGGCCGGTCCGACGACCGCGGCGGCGGCAACGCCCTCGGCAGCCTGCTGCTCGTCGTCCTCGGCCCGGTCGCGGCCGGTCTCGTGCAGATGGCCGTCAGCCGCAGCCGCGAGTACCAGGCCGACGCCTCCGGGGCGGCGCTGTCGCACGACCCGCTGGCCCTGGCCGACGCGCTGCGGCGGATCGAGCGCGGGGCGGCCGCCCGTCCGCTGCCGCAGGAGGACCGGCTGGTCACCCAGAGCCACCTGATGATCGCCAACCCCTTCCGGGGTCAGGGGCTGGCCACGCTGTTCGCCACCCACCCGCCGATGGCGCAGCGGATCGCCCGGCTGGAGGCCATGGCGCGCGAGCCCGGCCAGCCCTGAGGTCCGGCGCCGTCCGGAGGCGCGCCGCGGGCGGGGAGGGGGACGGGAGGAGGGGCTCCTCGCCCCCCACCCCGCGTATCCCGGGGCGGGCCCCTGCGACGGGGCCGTCGCTCACCTGTAGTTGTCGAACTGGAGCGCGACGTCGAGGTCCTTGCCGCGCAGGAGCTGCTGGACCGCCTGCAGGTCGTCGCGCTTCTTGCCGCTGACCCGCAGCTGGTCGCCCTGGATCTGGGCCTGCACGCCCTTGGGCCCCTCGTCGCGGATGATCTTCGCGATCTGCTTGGCCTTGTCGGACTCGATGCCCTGCTTGATCCGCGCGGAGATCTTGTAGGACTTCCCGGAGGACTGCGGCTCGTCGGCGTCGAGGGACTTCAGCGAGATGCCCCGCTTGACCAGCTTCTCCTTGAAGACGTCGAGCGCCGCGACGACCCGCTCCTCGGTGTCGGCGCTGAGGCTGACGCCCTCCTCACCGGCCCACGAGATCGTGGCGTTCGTGCCGCGGAAGTCGAACCGCTGGGCGAGCTCCTTGGCGGCCTGGTTGAGCGCGTTGTCGACCTCCTGGCGGTCGACCTTGCTCACCACGTCGAAGGACGAGTCGGCCATCTGGGGTGCTCCTCTCGGTGGGCCACCGCGTCGTCCGGCCCTCGGGGGGCCGGACGGACCCGGTGACGGCGTCTTGTACGCTCTCTCCCCGTACCACCACGGCGGGTTGCCCGAGTGGCCAATGGGAGCGGACTGTAAATCCGTCGGCTTAGCCTACGAAGGTTCGAATCCTTCACCCGCCACAGGTACGAGAAGGGCCCTGACCTCGACAGAGGTCAGGGCCCTTCGCCGTTCCCCGGGGTCGTCGGCCGTCCCCGCCTCAGGGCACGGTCGGGGCCCGGGCGCTGGCGACGGCGGTGCGCTCGAGCGGCTGGCCGCCCAGGAAGAGCCAGCCGAACGCGATCTCCACGCTGCGGGTGCAGGTCACGGTGACCTCCGTGCCGTCGGTCTCGGCGGCCCAGGCGTCCAGCCGGCTGCCGCCGTCGGCGAGCTGGTCGGCGATCGCGGCCGTGGCACCCGCCCGGGTCAGCGGGAGGGTGCGGCCCACGCCGGCGGCGTAGAGCGCGGCCTCGTCGGTGGCGTTCGCCGCGGCGAGGGCGGCCCCGTCGCAGACGGCCTGCACCTCCTGCTGCTCGAGGAACGCGTCCGAGGCCGCGATCGCCCCGAGCGCCATGAGTGCGGCGACCAGCCAGCACACCAGTACGAGGGGCAGCGTCGAGCCGTGCTCGCCACCCCGGTCGTCCTCCTGCACGCGGGGCAGCGTAGAGGGGTCCCGCCTGGTCCACGGCCTGTGGACGACGGTGTGGACGGCTGTGGACCCACGCGACGGAGGCCCGGTCCGGGGCCGGTGGTCCTGTGGACCGGGGCTCAGCGGCCCCGTGTGGGACGCTCCTGCCCCGGGCGAACCACCCGTCCCGGTGATCACACCGACGAGTGACACAGAGGTACATGCGGTGACGGTGTGTCACGGCATGACGGTTCGTCACTCCGTCGTGATCTTCCGTGCTTGTCCCGATCGGGTGACGGGCAGCAATGTCTCGGGCGCGGTCCGTACCGAACGACGCTCTGCCCCCGCGCCTGGGTGACTGCCGCAACAACGAGCAGTTCTTCATGCCTGAGGAGGCGTCATGAACACGCAGCGCGGTGCACGGTGGGGTCGGGGAGCTCGGTGGGGTCGTGGGGCCCGCTGGGGTCGTGGGGCCCGCTGGGGTTGCTGAACCACCGGGTCTGGTCGATCCAGAGCTCGCGGGGTGGGTGGCCGGGTCGCCGGCCGCCCACCCCGCTCGGGTGAGGCCGCTCCCGTAGGGGCTCCTGCGCTGTTAGCGTCTGGCCCGCTCATCCCCCCACGAGGAACCGGGTCGCCGTGGCCGAATCGCCCCTGTCCGCACCGCCGCCCTCGCGGCAGCGTGTGCGGAACCCCTGGGGCCTGGCCGCCCCGGCCCTGGGGCTGGCCGTGGTCTGCCTCGTCGCGGTCCTGGCGCCGCACGTCTCCGGCGGCCCGGGCTGGCTGTTCCTCGTCGTGACGGCGGCCTTCCTCGTCACCGAGTCCGTCCCGCTGCAGATCGAGTTCCGCCGCCAGACCTTCGGCTGGTCGGTCAACGAACTGGCGCTCGTGATCGCCCTCGTCGCCGTCGACGGGTTCTGGGCGGCGGTGGCCCGCGTCCTCGCCCTCAGCCTGGTCCTGGCCAAGCAGCGCTACAGCCTGGCGAAGTCCGTCTTCAACGTCGCCAACGCCGTCACCGAGACGGCGGTCGCACTGGTCGTGCTCGACCTCATGCCGATGGGCGGCACCACCGACCCGCTGTCGTGGCTGAGCCTGCTGGTGGCCGTGCTCGCCGCCGACGTCGCCGGCGCGCTGCTGGTCGCGGCCGCCATCGCCGCCACCGCCGGCCTGGCCGGGCACTCGCTCTGGGCCGACCTGTTCGTGCCGATCGTCGTGGTGGGGCCCCTGGCCGTCGCCACCGGCCTGGTCGCGCTGCTGCTGGTCGAGGTGAGCGCCTGGACGTGGGTCCTGATCGTCCCGGTGGTCCTCGCCGTGGTCCTGCTCTTCCGGCGGTTCGCCGACGTCGCGCGGGACCGCAAGAGCCTGGAGCGGGTCTACGAGTTCGCCCGCCGCGTGGAGCAGGTCAGCTCGGACGAGGACGGCACCCGGCGCATCGTCGAGGCCGTCAAGGAGCTCCTCAACGCCGACCGCGTGGCGCTGTGGCTGCCGCCCTACCTCGACGAGGAACCCCGTCTGGTGGTCGCCGCCGAGGACGGGCGCACCTGGTACGACGGCCCGGGCGACCCCGACGACCCGATCCGCAGCCGGGCCACCGACGGCTCGGTCGACGGCCCGGTCCTGGTCTCCGCGGTGCGCGCCACCGAGACCGAGGCCGCCGCGCTGGCCCGGCGGGGTGCGCAGGACCTGCTCGCCGCGCCCGTCGCCACCGCCGCGGGGGAGCCCGGCTACCTGGAGATCTGCGACCGGCAGAGCGACGTCGTCTCCTTCGCCGACGGCGACCGCGCCGCGCTGGACTCCATGCTCACCCACGTCAACGCCGCCATCCGGCAGCAGCAGCTGCTCACCCAGATCCGGTACGACGCCGACCACGACCGCCTGACCGGCCTGCCCAACCGGCAGCGGCTGGCCGTCGAGATCGACGCGACCCTGGCCGCCGACCCGGTCGGCGGCCGGGTCGGGCTGATCCTCGCCGCGCTCGACAACTACACCGAGGTCACCGACACCCTCGGGCACGCGGCCAGCGACGAGCTGCTGCTCGTGACCGCCGGCCTGCTGCGCGAGCACGCGCCGCCGCAGGCGCTGGTGGCCCGCATGGAGGGCGAGCAGTTCGCCGTCCTGCTGCCCGGCCTGTCCCTGGCGGCCACCGAGCGGGCCGCGCGGCGGCTGCGGGAGGCCACCTCCACCCGCGCCCGCGTGGCCGGCCTGGACCTCGAGGTCACCCTGTCGATCGGCGTCGCCGCCGCCCCGGTCCACGGCACGGACGCCGGCACGCTCATGCAGCGGGCCGACGTCGCCCTGCTGGCCGGCTCCGGCTCCAGCGGGGTGGCGAGCTACCACCCGGTGCTCGACCAGCAGAGCCTGCGCCGGCTGCAGCTGGGCACCGAGCTGGAGTCGGCCATGGCCGAGGGGCAGATCAGCGTGGTGTTCCAGCCGATCATCGACGCCCGCACCTCCGACATCGTCTCGGTCGAGACGCTGGTCCGCTGGGCGCACCCGCGCTACGGCGCCATCGCGCCCGACGACTTCATCCACCTGGCCGAGCAGATCGGCCGCATCGGCCTGCTCACCGACCACGTGCTCGACCTGGCGCTGGCCCGCTGCCGCAAGTGGCTGGACCAGGACATCGCCCTGTCGGTCGCGGTGAACCTCTCGGCCCGATGCCTCGGCGAGCCCGACCTCGTCGACCGCGTCCGGCGGGCGCTGCGGCGGCACGGCGTCCCGGGGGAGCTGCTCACCCTGGAGCTCACCGAGGGCAGCGTGGTCGACGACTCGGTCCGCAGCAGCACCGTCCTCGCCGACCTGCACGCGCTCGGGCTGCGGTTGTCGATGGACGACTTCGGCACCGGCTACTCCTCCCTGTCCCAGCTGCGCCAGCTGCCGATCGACGAGGTGAAGATCGACAAGTCCTTCGTGCTGGGGATGTCCACCAGCCAGGGGGAGTCGTTCATCGCCCGCTCGATCATCGAGCTGGCGCACAACCTGGGCCTGCGGGTCGTCGCCGAGGGCGTCGAGGACGAGCTGACCCGCAACCTGCTCGCCGAGATGGGCTGCGACAAGCTCCAGGGCTTCCTGGTCAGCCGCCCGTTGCCCGACGACCGGCTGGAGAGCTGGCTGCTGGCCCGCACCGGCGTCCGCTCCGCGGTGCCGGGGACGCCGCACCGGCGGCTGTTCGTCCGCACCTGACACCCCGGGGGGACCCCCTGTGACGGGTCCCCGCAGCCGTCAGGTACAGTTCTCCACGGCTTCGGCCACCGCCCCTTTAGCTCAGTCGGCAGAGCGTCTCCATGGTAAGGAGAAGGTCTACGGTTCGATTCCGTAAAGGGGCTCCGACCAGCCGGTCCTGTCGCGAGACCGGGCCGCACGGTCTTCCCGGCGGTGTAGCTCAGCCAGGCAGAGCAAGCGGCTCATAATCGCTGTGTCACCGGTTCAAATCCGGTCACCGCTACTCTCGACGGACCCCGCACCCCGGGGTCCGTCGTCGTGTGGGCGCCGTCCGCACGCCGGGCCCGGCAGGGCCCGTCCCACAAGGCTAGGAGAACTCCATGGCAGCCACCGACATCCGTCCGAAGATCACCCTGGCCTGCCAGGAGTGCAAGAACCGCAACTACATCACCCGCAAGAACCGGCGCAACGACCCCGACCGGCTCGAGCTGAAGAAGTACTGCCCCAAGGACCGCAAGCACACGGTCCACCGCGAGACCCGCTGACCCAGCGGTCCACGCGCGAGGGAGGGCGGGAGCATGGCGCTTGATCCGACACTGGTCGGGCGCAGCTACCCGCCCTCCGCCGTCTACGAGGTCGGCCGCGCGAAGATCGCCGAGTTCGCCGCCGCGATCGGCGAGGACAGCCTGGTGCACCGCGACGCCGACGCCGCCCGTGCCGCCGGCCACCCCGACGTCATCGCGCCGCCCACCTTCGCCATCGTGCTGACCCTCTCGGCGGCCGGCGTGGTGGTCGAGGACCCCGACGTCGACCTCGACTACAGCCGCGTGGTGCACGGCGAGCAGCGGTTCACCCACCACCGCGCCATCCGCGCCGGCGACCGCCTGGTCGCCACCCCCACCATCGAGGCCGTGCGCAGCGTCGCCGGCAACGACCTGCTCACCACCCGGGTCGACGTCGCCACCGAGGACGGCGAACCGGTCTGCTCGGCCACGTCCATGCTCGTCGCCCGGGGGACCGCATGACCGTGCGCGCCGCCGACGTCGCCGTCGGCACCGAACTGCCCGAGCAGAGCTACCGCGTCACGCGGGCGGACCTCGTCCGCTACGCCGGGGCCTCCGGCGACTTCAACCCGATCCACTGGAACGAGCGCGTGGCCACCGAGGTCGGCCTGCCCGGCGTCATCGCCCACGGGATGCTCACCATGGCCCTCGCCGCCCGCGCCGTGACCGCGTGGACCGGCGACCCGGCCGCGCTCGTGGAGTACCAGGTGCGGTTCGGTCGCCCGGTCCTGGTGCCCGACGACGACACCGGGGCCGAGGTCGTCGTCCGCGGCAAGGTGGGGGCGCTGGGCGAGGACGGCCGCGCCCGCGTCGACCTGACCGTCACCAGCGGCGGCGAGAAGGTCCTGTCCCTGGCCCGCGCGACCGTCCGCCTGGCGTGACTCCCCGGCGTCGCGCCGCCCTGGTCGCCGCGGCGCTGCTGGTCCTCCCCGCCTGCGGCACCTCCTTCGTCGACACCGTCGCCGCCGAGGCCCGCGCGTCGGCCGACGCGCCCGGCGGCAGCTGCGCGCCGCGCGCCGCCCCGGACCCCGACCGCCCCCGCGTGGACCTCGACCTGCGCCTGGAGGACGACCGGCGCACCGTCCGGGGCACCGAGACCGTCGTGTTCACCCCCGACCTGCCCACGCGTGAGCTGGTGTTCCGGCTCGTGCCCAACGACCCCGGCGCGGCCGAGGCGGGCAACGCGCTGGCCGTGGACGCCGTGCGGGGCGGGGACGTGGCCGGGGGCCGCTACGAGGACGCCGGCGCCGGGGAGCCCGGCGGGCTGTACGTCGTCGACCTCACCCGCGAGCTCGCGGCGGGGGACAGCACCGAGGTGGCGCTGGACTTCACGCTGCGGCTCGGCGAGGGCGGCTTCGAGCGGGTCGGCACCGCCGAGGGGGTGTCCTGGTGGGCCAGCGGTGCGCCGCTGCTGGCCTGGGAGCCGGGCGTCGGGTGGGCGCGCGACCCGTTCGTCGGCGTCCTCGGCGAGACCGCCAGCAGCCCGGTCGCCGACACCCGGATCCGCGTCTCCGCGCCCGCGGAGCTCACCGTGCTCATGACCGGCGACCAGGAGGCACCCTCGGCCGTCGAGGACGGGCGCCGCACCTGGACCGCCGCCGAACCGGTCGCCCGCGACGTGAGCGTCGCGGCGGGGGAGTTCACCACCACCTCGGTGACCACCCCCGGCGACGTCGAGGTGACGACCGGCGTCCTGCCCGGGGCCCCCCTGTCCGCCGACCTCCTGGCCGACTGGACGGTGGCGGCCATCGGCGACCTCGAGGAGCGCTTCGGCGCCTTCCCGTACCGCACCCTCACCGTGCCGCTGCTGCCCGACTACGGCGGGGGCATCGAGTACCCGAGCTCGATCCTGCTGGCGTCCCCGGACGAGCTGGTGCTCCTGCACGAGGTGGCGCACATGTGGTTCTACGGGATGGTCGGGGGCTCCCAGTTCCGCGACCCGTGGCTCGACGAGGCCTTCGCCAGCTACGCCGAGTCGGTCGCCTTCCCACCCGGCGACGTGCAGCAGCTGCTGTCGGTGCCCGGTGACGTGGGGTCGGCGATGGACGAGTTCCCGGGGTCCACCGACTACTTCCAGCGGGTGTACGACAAGGGCGAGGCCGCCCTGCTCGCCGCCCGGGACGCCGCCGGGCCCGCGGCCTTCGACGCCGCGCTGCGCTGCTACGTCGACACCAACGCCTGGACGATCGCCACCCCCGCCGACGTCGCCCGGGCGCTGGCCCACCTGCCCGCCGCGCTCGACGTCCTCGTCGAGGCCGGCGCCCTCGACGAGGACGACCTGCCCCGCTGAGTCCCCGTCAGCTCGCGGAGCCCAGCAGGCGCTGCATCCGGCTGACGCCCTCGACGAGGTCCTCGTCACCGAGCGCGTAGGACATCCGCAGGTAGCCGGGGGTGCCGAACGCCTCGCCCGGGACGACGGCCACCTCCGCCTCCTCCAGGATGATCTCGGCCAGCTCGACGCTGTCGCCCGCCGTCCGCCCGGCGATCTCGCGGCCGAGCAGGGCCTTCACCGACGGGTAGACGTAGAACGCGCCCTGCGGCTCCGGGCAGGCGACGCCGGGGATCTCCCGGAGCATCGAGACGATGGTCCGGCGGCGGCGGTCGAAGGCCTCCTTCATCGTCGCCACCGCGGACAGGTCGCCGGTGAGCGCCGCGATCGCCGCGGCCTGCGACACGTTGGCCACGTTCGACGTGGCGTGCGACTGCAGGTTGGTGGCGGCCTTGACGACGTCGGCCGGGCCGACGATCCAGCCGACCCGCCAGCCGGTCATGGCGTAGGTCTTGGCCACCCCGTTCACCACGACGCACCGGTCGGCCAGCTCGGGCACCAGCACCGGCATCGAGGGCGCGGTCGCCCCGTCGTAGGTGAGGTGCTCGTAGATCTCGTCGGTGAGCACCCAGATGCCGTTGTCCACCGCCCAGCGGCCGATCTCCTCGACGACCTCCGGCGGGTACACCGCCCCGGTCGGGTTGGACGGCGAGCAGAACAGCAGCACCTTCGTCCGCGGCGTCCGGGCGGCCTCCAGCTGGGCCACCGAGACGAGGTAGCCGCTCTGCTCGTCGGCCACCACCGGCACCGGCACACCGCCGGCCAGGGCGATGGCCTCGGGGTAGGTCGTCCAGTACGGGGCGGGCAGCAGCACCTCGTCACCCGGGTCGAGCATCGTGGCGAACGCCTCGTACACGGCCTGCTTGCCGCCGTTGGTCACCAGCACGTTCGCCGCCGAGACCTGCAGGCCCGAGTCGCGGGCGGTCTTGGCGACGATCGCCTCCTTCAGGGCCGGCAGCCCGCCCGCGGGCGTGTACCGGTGCATCGCCGGCTGGGAGCAGGCGGCGACGGCGGCCTCGACGACGTAGTCCGGCGTCGGGAAGTCCGGCTCGCCGGCGCCGAAGCCGATCACCGGCTTCCCCGCGGCCTTGAGCGCCTTGGCCTTGGCGTCGACCGCGAGCGTCGCCGACTCGGCGATCGCCGCGATGCGGCGGGAGATGCGCCGCTCGGCGGGCGGCAGCTCGGTGGACGGGGCAGCGGGCTCCGAGGAGGAGACGGCGGTCATGGGTCCATCGTGTCAAAGGGCGGCGCCCGGGGTCGCCCCCGTTCCGGACCGGTCCGGCCGCAGCAGCGGGACCACGGCGAGGAGCGGCCCGAGCGCCGGTGCCGACGGAGCGTCGACGCGCCGCCGCCCGGACGCCCCGTCGTCGGTGACCCGCGCCACGGTCGGGGAGGACGTTCGCTGCCCGGTCCGGCGGTCCCGTACACTGGCTGTCCTGGGGCAGTTGACCCCGCCACCGGCGTGCCCCGGATCCCCCCGCGGGGCTCGGTGCCGAGCGTGGCGGGTCAGGCGGTCCCAGAGCCCGGCCCAGGGCACTAGGGGTGTAGCTCAATTGGCAGAGCAGCGGTCTCCAAAACCGCAGGCTGCAGGTTCAAGTCCTGTCACCCCTGCCCGTGCCGCCGGCTCCCCGCCGGCGACGTGCACGACCCGTACGACACCCGACCGACGGCCCCAGAGCAGCGGCCACCACCACGAGGCGAGCGAGGCGCAGTGAGCGACGAGAAGCCGGGACGCGAGGACGATCCTCGCGCCGCCTCCGACGCCGAGCAGCTCGACCGCGAGGCTCCGGGCGTCGAGGACGCCGCCGAGCTCGAAGCTGCCGAGGCCGACGTCGCCGCCGAGGCCCAGGCCGACGAGGACAAGGTCGTCGCCGGTGGGGGCAGCCGCGCCGGCCGGCGGGGGAGCCGGATCACCGCCGGTGACGACGACGAGGACGACGAGCCCGCCGCGCGCACCCGGCGTCCGGCCCGCGAGCGCACGGCGTCCCGGCCCGCCGGCCGGGCGGCGGAGGGGACCGGCACCCGGTCCCGGGCGGCCGCGGAGCGGGCGCGCGCGGAGGAGATCCGGCAGAAGCGCAGCCTGGGCCGGTTCCTGCGGGAGGTCGTCGCCGAGCTGCGCAAGGTCATCTGGCCGGGCCGGCGGGAGCTGATCACCTACACGACCGTCGTCATCGTCTTCGTGGCCTTCATCGTGGCGCTGGTGGCCGGCCTGGACCTCCTCTTCTCCCAGGGCGTGCTCGCCGTCTTCGGCTGAGCCCACCCGCGCCTGCACGCCACCGACAAGGAAGAGATCCCCGTGACCGACCCCCGCGAGCCCTTCGACACCGACAGCGCCGTCGAGGGGATCGACCTCGACGACGCCCGCTTCGACGTCCGTGGCAGTGCGGACCTCGAGACCGGTGCGGGCGAGCCCGGCGCCGCCGAGGGCTCCACCGACACCGCCGACCTCGACGCCCTCACCGGCGTGGCCGACGCGACCCCCGAGGTCGAGGGCGGCGAGGTCGACAGCCTGGTCAGCGACCCGCAATCGCCCCCGGCCGCCGACTCCGACCTGGCCGAGCCGGCGGAGGACGAGGACCCGGTCGAGGCGCTGCGCAAAGCCCTCCGGCTGGCTCCCGGCGACTGGTACGTCGTGCACTCCTACGCCGGTTACGAGAACAAGGTGAAGACCAACCTCGAGTCCCGCATCCAGTCGCTGGACATGGAGGACTTCATCTACCAGATCGAGGTGCCCACCGAGGAGGTCACCGAGATCAAGAACGGCAAGCGGACCCAGGTCAACCGCAAGGTCTTCCCCGGGTACCTGCTGGTGCGCATGGAGCTCAACGACGAGTCGTGGGGCGCGGTGCGCAACACCCCCGGCGTGACCGGTTTCGTCGGGGCCACCTCGCGCCCCTCGCCGCTCACGCTCGACGAGGTCGTCAAGATCCTCGCCCCGACCACCACCCAGCCGGCCGCCAAGGCGACCGAGACGACGACCACGACCGCCGCCGCGCCGGCCGCGGTGGTCGACTTCGAGGTCGGCGAGTCGGTGACCGTCATGGACGGGCCGTTCGCCACGCTCCCCGCCACGATCAACGAGATCAACGCCGAGCAGCAGAAGCTGCAGGTGCTCGTCTCGATCTTCGGCCGGGAGACGCCGGTCGAGCTCTCGTTCAACCAGGTCCAGAAGATCTGAACGAGGACCCCGTCGCCCCCCGCCGCTCGTAGACTCGCAGCGGGGCCCTGCGACGGGGCCGTTCCATCCCGTCACGAAGAAGGAAGTCATGCCCCCCAGGAAGCGGTTGACCGCGGTCATCAAGCTCCAGATCAACGCCGGTGCGGCCACCCCCGCCCCGCCCGTGGGTCCGGCGCTCGGCCAGCACGGCGTCAACATCATGGAGTTCTGCAAGGCGTACAACGCCGCCACGGAGTCGCAGCGCGGCAACGTGATCCCGGTCGAGATCTCGGTCTACGAGGACCGCTCGTTCACCTTCGTCACCAAGACCCCGCCCGCGGCGCGCATGCTGCTCAAGGCGGCCGGTGTGGAGAAGGGCTCCGGCGAGCCGCACAAGACCAAGGTCGCCACCGTCACCCGTGACCAGGTCCGCGAGATCGCCCAGACCAAGATGGCCGACCTCAACGCCAACTCCCTCGACGAGGCCGAGAAGATCATCGCCGGCACCGCCCGGTCGATGGGCATCACGGTCCAGTAAGCGGGATGCGCTGCCCGATCGGCGGCGTTGCTCCACCGGGTCCCCTCCGGACCCGCACAGCACTCGTGGGAGGGCCTGCGCCAGGCCCGTGCACCACACGACTCCCGGCCGCGTGCCGGGGGAGAGGACACACCATGGCGAAGCACGGCAAGAAGTTCCGCGAGGCGGCCGCCAAGGTCGACCGCGACAACCTGTACTCCCCGCTGCAGGCGGCCACCCTGGCCAAGCAGACGTCACCGACGACCTACGACGCCACCGTCGAGGTCGCCATGCGCCTGGGCGTCGACCCGCGCAAGGCCGACCAGATGGTCCGCGGCACGGTGAACCTGCCGCACGGCACCGGCAAGACCGCCCGCGTCATCGTCTTCGCGACCGGTGACAAGGCCGCCGAGGCCGAGGCCGCCGGCGCCGACGTCGTCGGCTCCGACGACCTGATCGAGCGCATCCAGGGCGGTTTCCTGGACTTCGACGCGGCGATCGCCACCCCCGACCAGATGGCCAAGGTCGGCCGGATCGCCCGCATCCTCGGCCCCCGTGGCCTGATGCCGAACCCCAAGACCGGCACCGTGACCCCCGACGTCACCAAGGCCGTCAACGACATCAAGGGCGGGAAGATCAACTTCCGCGTCGACAAGCAGGCCAACCTGCACCTGGTCATCGGCAAGACCTCGTTCGACGAGACCAAGCTGGTGGAGAACTACGCCGCGGCCCTCGACGAGGTCCTGCGGGCCAAGCCGTCGGCGGCCAAGGGCCGGTACCTGAGGAAGGTCACCGTCTCCACGACCATGGGCCCGGGCATCCCGGTCGACCCGAACCGCACGCGCAACCTGACGGTGGACGAGCCGACCGCCTGAACCACCTCCACGAGGGCCCCGCAGCGCACCGCGCTGCGGGGCCCTCGCGCGTTGCGGCGACCTCCTCCCGTCGAGATGCGCGGATCTCGACGGCGGGGGCGGCTGGTGGGTGCGAGATGCGCGCATCTCGACGGCGGAGGGCGGCCGGTAGACCCGGGTGACGACGGCGACAGCGGCGTCCTGTCGACATGGCGTATGCTCGACGTCGTTCCCCCCAAGACCGCTGGTCGTCGCACGTCCGCGTGCGATCGAAGGTCCCGGACCCCGGGCGACCCGCGCAGGAGGACGGTTCGATCGCCGGGCGCTGTGCCCGGCCCTCGCCCCGTGCGCCCTGCGCCGGGGCGTTCCTCGTCTCCGGGCCCGTTGATCGCCCGTCGTCGTGCACCGGCCGGTGGTCGCCCGACAGACGAGAGGAGGCCCATGCCCACGCAGGCGAAGGCCGCGGTGATCGACGAGATCACCGAGCGGTTCCAGTCGTCCAGCGCGGCGGTGCTCACCGAGTACCGCGGGCTGACCGTGGCCCAGCTGACCCAGCTGCGCCGTTCCCTCGGTGAGGGCAGCAGCTACGCCGTCGTCAAGAACACCCTGACGAAGCGGGCCGCGGAGCAGGTCGGGTTCGCCGACCTCGCGCCGCTGCTCAACGGGCCCACCGCGATCGCCTTCATCGAGGGCGACCCGGTGAACGCCGCCAAGGCCATCCGTGACTTCGCGCGCGCCAACCCGCTGCTCGTCGTCAAGGGTGGCGTGGTCGAGGGCCGCACGGTCGGCGCCGCCGAGGTCACCGCCCTCGCCGACGTCGAGCCCCGTGAGGTGCTCCTCGCCAAGCTGGCCGGCGCGATGAAGGGCAACCTCACCAAGGCCGCGGGTCTGTTCCAGGCCCCGCTGTCGCAGGTCGCCCGCCTGGCCGCCGCGCTGCAGGAGAAGAAGCCCGCCGAGGGCGCTCCCGCCGCCGACAGCGCTGCTGACACCACCGACACCGACGCTGCCGCCGCGGACGCCGCGGCCAGCACCGACTGACCCCAGAAGGAGAGATCATGGCCAAGCTGTCCACCGCGGAGCTGCTCGACGCGTTCAAGGAGATGACGCTGCTCGAGCTGTCCGACTTCGTGAAGCAGTTCGAGGAGACCTTCGAGGTCACCGCTGCTGCCCCCGTCGCCGTCGCGGCCGCCCCGGCCGCCGGTGGTGGCGACGGCGGTGCCCCCGCCGCCGAGGAGCAGGACGAGTTCGACGTCATCCTCGAGAGCGCCGGCGACAAGAAGATCCAGGTCATCAAGGAGGTGCGCGGCCTGACCTCGCTCGGCCTCAAGGAGGCCAAGGACCTGGTCGACGGCGCGCCGAAGCCGGTCCTGGAGAAGGTCGCCAAGGACGCTGCGGAGAAGGCCAAGGCCGCCCTCGAGGGCGCCGGCGCCACCGTCACCGTCAAGTGACCCCTTCCCCGGCAGCCTGACCGCTGCCGGGGAGCGCACCACCTCGCACGACCCGCAGGGGCCGTCCTCCACCCGGAGGGCGGCCCCTGCGTCGTCCCCCGATGCCCCGGGGCGCACCCCGGACGGCGGACCGACCCCGGCGTGGCAGTCCCACTGGGGCGCCGCGGCTGGCATCATGGCCGTGTCGTCGAGGCGAGGACCGCACCCCGCCGGAACGGCTGCTCCTTCCCGGGATGTGTGCCTGGTCGCTACCGGCCCCCCGACGTGGACAGCCTGCCGGTGTAGGGGTAGGGTTCTCTGTTGCGCTGCCCCCTGACTGCTTGCCCGCCGAGACGGGTCACGTGGGGTGCCCGGGGAACCCCCTCCGGACGCCCGCAGACCCCCCGCTCCGGTCGTTCCGCAGCCAGTCGGACAGCCCCGCCATTACCGACGACGACCCAGGACGAACCAGCACCCACCGCCCGCACGTCGTGAGGTCCTTGGAAGGACGCATCTTGGCAGGCTCTCGCCCCACCAGCATCTCCGCCAGCACCACCGAGTCAGGCTCCACCCAGCACACCCCGCAGCACCCGCAGTCCGGCCCCCGCACCGGCGAGGCCGACCAGCAGAAGATCCCCGGCGCGCCGCTGCGCGTCTCCTTCGCCAAGATCTCCGAGCCGCTTGCGGTGCCGGACCTGCTGGCCCTGCAGACGGCCTCCTTCGACTGGCTGGTCGGCAGCCCCGAGTGGCGGGCCACCCTCCCGCCCGAGGAGCAGGCCGACGCCGTCGGCGGCCTGGCCGAGATCCTCGAGGAGATCTCCCCGATCGAGGACTTCAGCGGCTCGATGTCGCTGTCCTTCTCCAACCCGCGCTTCGAGGACGTCAAGGCGTCCCTCGAGGAGTGCAAGGACAAGGACATGACCTACGCGGCGCCGCTGTTCGTCACCGCGGAGTTCATGAACAACACCACCGGCGAGATCAAGAGCCAGACGGTGTTCATGGGCGACTTCCCGATCATGACGAACAAGGGCACGTTCGTCATCAACGGCACCGAGCGCGTCGTCGTCTCGCAGCTCGTCCGCAGCCCGGGCGTCTACTTCGACAAGACCCTGGACAAGACGTCGGACAAGGACGTCTTCAGCGCCAAGGTGATCCCCAGCCGCGGGGCGTGGCTGGAGTTCGACGTCGACAAGCGCGACACCGTCGGCGTCCGCATCGACCGCAAGCGCCGGCAGCCGGTCACCGTGCTGCTCAAGGCGCTGGGCTGGACCGAGGACCGCATCCGCGAGCACTTCCAGTGGTCGCCGACCGTCCTCGCCACCCTGGAGAAGGACCACATCGCCGGGCAGGACGAGGCACTGCTCGACATCTACCGCAAGCTGCGGCCGGGCGAGCCGCCGACGCGTGAGTCCGCGCAGGCGCTCCTGGAGAACCTCTTCTTCAACCCGAAGCGCTACGACCTGGCCAAGGTGGGCCGGTACAAGGTCAACAAGAAGCTCGGCGTCGAGATCCCGCAGAGCACGCTGACGCTGACCGAGGACGACATCGTCGCCACCATCGAGTACGTCGTGCGCCTGCACGCCGGCGAGCCCGAGCACGGCGTCGACGACATCGACCACTTCGGCAACCGTCGTCTGCGCACCGTCGGCGAGCTGATCCAGAACCAGATCCGGGTCGGCCTCTCCCGCATGGAGCGCGTCGTCCGCGAGCGGATGACGACCCAGGACGTCGAGGCGATCACGCCGCAGACCCTGATCAACATCCGGCCGGTCGTCGCCTCCATCAAGGAGTTCTTCGGCACCAGCCAGCTGTCCCAGTTCATGGACCAGACCAACCCGCTCGCGGGTCTGACCCACAAGCGCCGCCTGTCGGCGCTGGGTCCGGGTGGTCTGTCGCGTGAGCGGGCCGGCATGGAGGTCCGCGACGTGCACCCGAGCCACTACGGCCGGATGTGCCCGATCGAGACCCCGGAAGGCCCGAACATCGGCCTGATCGGCTCGCTGTCCTCGTTCGGCCGGGTGAACGCCTTCGGCTTCATCGAGACGCCGTACCGCAAGGTGGTCAACGGTGTGGTCACCGACCAGATCGACTACCTGACCGCCGACGAGGAGGACCGCTTCGTCGTCGCCCAGGCGAACTCGCCGCTGGACGCCAACGGCCGGTTCGCCGAGGAGCGGGTCCTGGTCCGCACCAAGGGCGGGGAGACCACCGACCTCGCGCCGGAGAACGTCGACTACATGGACGTCTCGCCGCGGCAGATGACCTCGGTCGCGACGGCGATGATCCCGTTCCTCGAGCACGACGACGCCAACCGCGCGCTCATGGGCGCGAACATGCAGCGTCAGGCCGTCCCGCTGCTGCGCAGCGAGGCCCCGCTGGTCGGCACCGGCATGGAGCTGCGTGCCGCCGTCGACGCCGGCGACGTCGTGGTGGCCGAGAAGGCCGGCGTGGTGGAGGACTCCACCGCCGACTACGTCACCGTCATGGCCGACGACGGGACCCGGCAGACCTACCGGCTGCTGAAGTTCCGCCGCTCCAACCAGGGCACCTCGATCAACCAGACCCCCGTCGTCGACGAGGGCCAGCGGGTCGAGGTCGGCCAGGTCATCGCCGACGGGCCGTGCACCGACCAGGGCGAGATGGCGCTGGGCAAGAACCTGCTCGTCGCCTTCATGCCGTGGGAGGGCCACAACTACGAGGACGCGATCATCCTGTCGCAGCGCCTCGTGCAGGACGACGTCCTGTCCTCGATCCACATCGAGGAGTTCGAGGTCGACGCCCGCGACACCAAGCTGGGCGCCGAGGAGATCACCCGGGACATCCCGAACGTCTCCGAGGAGGTCCTCGCCGACCTCGACGAGCGCGGCATCATCCGCATCGGCGCCGAGGTCGTCCCTGGCGACATCCTCGTCGGGAAGGTCACGCCCAAGGGCGAGACCGAGCTGACCCCCGAGGAGCGGCTGCTGCGGGCGATCTTCGGCGAGAAGGCCCGCGAGGTCCGCGACACGTCGCTGAAGGTCAAGCACGGTGAGTCCGGCAAGGTCATCGGCGTCCGCGTGTTCTCGCGCGAGGACGGCGACGAGCTGCCCGCCGGCGTCAACGAGCTGATCCGGGTCTACGTCGCCCAGATGCGCAAGATCTCCGACGGTGACAAGCTCGCCGGCCGCCACGGCAACAAGGGCGTCATCGCGAAGATCCTGCCGCAGGAGGACATGCCGTTCCTCGAGGACGGCACCCCGGTGGACATCGTCCTCAACCCGCTGGGCGTCCCCGGCCGGATGAACGTCGGCCAGGTCCTGGAGACCCACCTCGGGTGGGTTGCCAAGTCCGGCTGGCAGGTCGAGGGCACCCCGGAGTGGGCGGCCAACCTGCCGCAGGCCGCCCGTGCGGCCGAGCCCGGCACCCGGACCGCGACGCCGGTGTTCGACGGTGCCCGCGAGGAGGAGATCGTCGGGCTGCTCAGCTCGACCATCCCGAACCGCGACGGTCAGCGGATGGTGGCCCCGACCGGCAAGGCGCGGCTGTTCGACGGCCGCTCCGGCGAGCCGTTCCCGGAGCCGATCTCGGTGGGCTACGTCTACATCCTGAAGCTGCTGCACCTGGTCGACGACAAGATCCACGCCCGGTCGACCGGCCCCTACTCGATGATCACGCAGCAGCCGCTGGGTGGTAAGGCGCAGTTCGGTGGCCAGCGCTTCGGTGAGATGGAGTGCTGGGCGATGCAGGCCTACGGCGCGGCCTACGCGCTGCAGGAGCTGCTCACCATCAAGTCCGACGACATCCTGGGCCGCGTCAAGGTCTACGAGGCGATCGTCAAGGGGGAGAACATCCCCGAGCCGGGCATCCCGGAGTCGTTCAAGGTGTTGCTCAAGGAGCTCCAGTCGCTCTGCCTCAACGTCGAGGTGCTGTCCGGCGACGGGCAGGCGATCGAGCTGCGTGACACCGACGACGAGGTCTTCCGGGCCGCGGAGGAGCTGGGCATCGACCTGTCCCGCCGCGAGCCGTCGTCCGTCGAAGACGTGTGATCGGCCGCCGGCCGGCCCCTCGGGCCGGCCGGCGCCACCACTGCCACTAGAAGCGAAGAACTAGCCCCGGAAAGGGGTCCACTCAGTGCTCGACGTCAACTTCTTCGACGAGTTGCGCATCGGTCTGGCCTCTGGCGACGACATCCGCCAGTGGTCGCACGGTGAGGTGAAGAAGCCCGAGACCATCAACTACCGGACCCTGCGTCCGGAGAAGGACGGTCTCTTCTGCGAGAAGATCTTCGGTCCCACCCGGGACTGGGAGTGCTACTGCGGTAAGTACAAGCGCGTCCGGTTCAAGGGCATCATCTGCGAGCGCTGCGGCGTCGAGGTGACCCGGGCCAAGGTCCGCCGTGAGCGGATGGGCCACATCGAGCTGGCCGCGCCGGTCACCCACATCTGGTTCTTCAAGGGCGTCCCCTCGCGCCTGGGCTACCTGCTCGACCTGGCGCCCAAGGACCTCGAGAAGATCATCTACTTCGCCGCCTACCTGATCACCTCGGTCGACGACGAGGCGCGCCACCGCGACCTCCCGACCATCGAGGCCGAGATCAGCGCGGAGAAGCACAACCTCGAGGGCCGCCGCGACGCCGACGTCGAGGCCCGCCAGCAGAAGCTGGAGGCCGACCTCGCCGAGCTCGAGGCCGAGGGTGCCAAGTCCGACGTCCGCCGCAAGGTGCGCGAGGGTGGCGAGCGCGAGATGCGCCAGCTGCGCGACCGCGCCCAGCGGGAGATCGACCGCCTCGAGGAGGTGCTCGACACCTTCCGCAAGCTCGAGGTCAAGCAGCTCATCGCCGACGAGGGCCTCTACCGCGAGCTGCGCGACCGCTTCGGTGAGTACTTCGAGGGCGGCATGGGTGCCGCGGCGCTGCAGAAGCTGCTCGCCGACTTCGACCTCGACGCCGAGGCAGCCTCGCTGCGCGAGACGATCCGCAGCGGCAAGGGCCAGCGCAAGCTGCGTGCCCTCAAGCGGCTGAAGGTCGTCGCGGCGTTCCAGCAGACCCGCAACTCGCCCATGGGCATGGTGCTGGACTGCGTCCCGGTCATCCCGCCGGATCTGCGCCCGATGGTGCAGCTCGACGGTGGCCGCTTCGCCACCAGCGACATGAACGACCTGTACCGCCGGGTGATCAACCGGAACAACCGCCTCAAGCGACTGCTCGACCTGGGCGCGCCGGAGATCATCGTCAACAACGAGAAGCGGATGCTCCAGGAGTCCGTGGACGCGCTGTTCGACAACGGCCGTCGCGGCCGGCCGGTCACCGGCCCGGGCAACCGTCCGCTGAAGTCCCTGAGCGACCTGCTCAAGGGCAAGCAGGGCCGGTTCCGCCAGAACCTGCTCGGCAAGCGCGTCGACTACTCCGGCCGTTCGGTCATCGTCGTCGGCCCGCAGCTGAAGCTGCACCAGTGCGGCCTGCCCAAGCAGATGGCGCTGGAGCTGTTCAAGCCCTTCGTCATGAAGCGGCTGGTCGACCTCAACCACGCGCAGAACATCAAGTCCGCCAAGCGCATGGTCGAGCGTGCCCGCCCCGTGGTGTGGGACGTGCTCGAGGAGGTCATCACCGAGCACCCGGTGCTGCTCAACCGCGCGCCGACGCTGCACCGTCTGGGCATCCAGGCCTTCGAGCCGCAGCTGGTCGAGGGCAAGGCCATCCAGATCCACCCGCTGGTCTGCACCGCGTTCAACGCGGACTTCGACGGCGACCAGATGGCGGTGCACCTGCCGCTGTCGGCCGAGGCGCAGGCCGAGGCCCGCATCCTCATGCTGTCGAGCAACAACATCCTGAGCCCGGCCGACGGTCGCCCGATCACCGCGCCGACCCAGGACATGGTGCTCGGCCTGTACCACCTGACGACCCTCACCGGGTCGGCGCAGCTGGCCGAGGGTGAGCTGCCCAAGTCGTACTCGACGACCGCCGAGGCGGTCATGGCCTACGACAAGGGCGCCCTGGGTCTGCAGGAGCGGGTGCTCATCCGCCTCGACGAGGTCTACGGCGTCGACAACGGGCCGAAGAACGACCCGTGGGTCGCCCCGGGGGACTGGGAGCCGGGTCAGCCGGCGCTGGTCTCCACCAGCCTGGGCCGCGTGCTGTTCAACGAGGCCCTGCCCGAGGACTACCGCTTCGTCAACTACCAGGTGCCGAAGAAGGAGCTCGGGGCGATCGTCAACGACCTCGCCGAGCGCTACCCCAAGGTGCAGGTCGCGGCGACGCTGGACGCCCTCAAGTCCGCCGGGTTCCACTGGGCCACCCGCGCGGGGATCACGATCGCCATCGACGACGTGGTCACCCCGCCGGCCAAGCAGGAGATCCTGGACCGGCACGAGGCCGAGGCGCGGCAGATCGAGAAGCAGTACGAGCGCGGCGTCATCACCGACGCCGAGCGTCGTGGCGAGCTGATCGAGATCTGGACCCGGGCCCGGGCCGAGGTCAGCCAGGCGATGGTCGACAACTTCCCGACCACCAACCCGGTCTGGGTCATGGTCAACTCGGGCGCCCGAGGCAACATGATGCAGATCAGCCAGATCGCCGGTATGCGTGGTCTGGTCGCCAACCCGAAGGGCGAGATCATCCCGCGGCCGATCAAGGCCAACTTCCGGGAGGGTCTGTCGGTGCTGGAGTACTTCATCTCCACGCACGGTGCCCGCAAGGGTCTGGCCGACACCGCGCTGCGGACCGCCGACTCCGGCTACCTCACCCGCCGGCTGGTCGACGTCTCCCAGGACGTCATCATCCGCGAGGAGGACTGCGGCACCGACCGCGGCGTGATCATGCCGATCGGCACCGTGGTGGACGGCCAGCTGACCCGCGACCCGCACGTCGAGACCAGCGTGTACGCCCGTGCGCTGGCCGCCGACGTGGTGGCCGAGGACGGCACCGTCATCGCCCAGGCCAACTCCGACCTCGGTGACGTGCTCATCCAGACGCTCATCGACGCCGGTGTCGCCGAGGTCAAGGTCCGCTGCGTCCTGACCTGCGAGTCGCTGCTCGGCACCTGCGCCACCTGCTACGGCCGGTCGCTGGCGACCGGCAAGCTGGTGGACGTCGGCGAGGCGGTCGGCATCATCGCCGCCCAGTCGATCGGTGAGCCCGGTACCCAGCTGACGATGCGCACCTTCCACACCGGTGGTGTCGCGGGTGAGGACATCACCCACGGTCTGCCGCGTGTGGTGGAGCTCTTCGAGGCCCGCGTCCCCAAGGGCAAGGCGCCGATCGCCGAGCTGGCCGGCACCGTCCGCATCGAGGACGGCGAGCAGTTCCGCAAGCTCACGATCACCCCGGACGACGGCTCCGACGAGGTCGTCTACGACAAGCTGTCGCGCCGGTCGCGGCTGCGGGTCGAGGACGGCGGCCACGTCGAGGTCGGCGAGCAGCTGACCGAGGGTGCGGTCGACCCGCACGAGGTGCTGCGGATCATGGGCCCGCGCGAGGTGCAGCTGCACCTGGTCCGCGAGGTCCAGGAGGTCTACCGCAGCCAGGGCGTGTCGATCCACGACAAGCACATCGAGGTGATCATCCGCCAGATGCTGAAGCGGGTGACCATCATCGACTCGGGCGCGACGGAGTTCCTGCCCGGGGCGCTGGTCGAGCGGACGCTGTTCGAGACCGAGAACCGTCGGGTCGTCGCCGAGGGTGGCGAGCCGGCCTCGGCCCGCCCGGTGCTCATGGGCATCACCAAGGCCTCGCTCGCGACCGAGTCGTGGCTGTCGGCCGCCTCCTTCCAGGAGACGACCAAGGTGCTCACCGACGCCGCGATCCAGGGCAAGAGCGACAGCCTGCTCGGCCTCAAGGAGAACGTGATCATCGGGAAGCTGATCCCGGCCGGTACCGGCATCAGCCGTTACCGGAACATCACGGTCGAGCCGACCGAGGAGGCCCGCGCCGCCGTCTACACGATGGCCGGGTACGACGACGGGCAGTACTACAGCCCGGACGTCTTCGGTCAGGGCTCCGGCGAGGCCGTCCGCCTCGAGGAGTACGACTGGCGGGGCTGATCCCCCGTGGTGCATGAGACGGGCCCCCGACCGCATCAGCGGTCGGGGGCCCGTCTCATGTCACGTGACGAATCGCGGCGAGACCCGGCGGAGCCCGGGGCCGGCACCTGGCCGCGGTGCCGGCCGGCGGCTCGACCCGGGACTCAGTCGCACAACCGGCGCATCGTCTCGACCGTCGCGAGGCGCCCCTCGGGGCTGCCGTCGAGGGGCTGGAGCATCAGCGTGGTCACCCCGGCCTCCCGGAAGGCGGCGATCCGCTCGGCCACGTGGGACTCCGGCCCGATCAGCGAGGTGGCCCGGACCAGCTCCTCGGGCACCGCCGCGGCCGCCTCGTCCTTCTTGCCGTCGAGGTAGAGGTCCTGCACGGTCCGGGCCTCGTCCTCGTAGCCGTAGCGCCGGGCCAGGTCGTTGTAGAAGTTCCGGCCGCGGGCGCCCATCCCGCCGATGTAGAGGGCCAGCTGGGGCCGGACGTGGTCCAGCAGCGGCTCGACGTCCTCCCCGATGGCGACCGGGACGCCGGTGACCACCTGGAGCTCGCCGAGCCCGGGGTCGCGCTTCGCCCGGCCGGCGGCCAGGGACTCGCCCCACACCGACGCCGCCTTCTCCGGGACGAAGAAGATGGGCTCCCACGCCTCGGCGATCTCGGCGGCCAGCTCCACGTTCTTGGGGCCGAGGGCGGCCAGGAGCACGGGGATGCGCTCGCGGACCGGGGTGTTGATCAGCTTCAGCGGCTTGCCGAGGCCGGTGCCCTGCTCGGGCGGTAGCGGGATGGTGTACTTCGGGCCCTCGTGCGCCAGTCGCTCGCGGCGCCACACCTGCCGGCAGATCTCGACGATCTCGCGGGTGCGCTGCAGAGGGGCGTCGTAGGGGACGCCGTGCCAGCCCTCGATGACCTGCGGGCCGGAGGCGCCCAGGCCCAGGGTGAACCGGCCACCGGAGACGAAGTCCAGCCCGGCCGCGGTCATGGCGGTCAGCGCCGGCGTGCGGCTGTAGATGGGGAAGATGCCGCTCATCAACTCCAGCCGCTCGGTCACCGCGGCCAGGTAGCCCAGCTGGCTCACCGCGTCGAAGGTGTAGACCTCCGCCACCATCGCGAGGTCGAGGCCGGCGGCCTCGAGGTCGCGGATCTCCGCGGCGGTCTCGCGGAAGCCCCCGCTGTAGCTGGCCTGGATGCCGATGCGCACGTCCACTCCTCAGGTCGGCGGCACCCCGGTGGGCGCCGGGCCCGACCGTATCGGCCGGCCGTGCCGGCCACGCGCGCTCAGAGAGCCCGGACCACCCCGACGACCTCGGTGACGACGCGGACGCCGTCGACGTCACCCGGCACGCGGCTGGCCGCTCCCGGATCGGCGAGGTCGACCTTCACCACGTACCCGCTGTCGCGGCGGGCGAGGCCGACGCCGACCACGCCCGGGTCGGTGGCCAGCCGCGCGCTGAGGGCGCTCTTGGCGGCTCGGGCGGAGGCGCGGTCGGTCATGCCGTCCATCGTGCCCCTGATCAGGTCGGCGCGACAGGCCCAACCGGGGGAGGACTGCTCAGGCGGGGACCCACTGCAGGTCCAGCAGCTCCAGGACCGTGCCCAGGGGGTTGGCGAACGTGACGCCCCCGCCGTTGCGGCCGCCGGTCTCGCTGCCCGCGAACAGCAGCCCCAGCGGTGCCCGGTCCGAGCTGCGCCAGATGACCGACCCGCTGTCGCCGCCGGCGCTGAAGCCCCCGTCGAGCCCCTCGATCTCCACCTGGTCGTCGAACACGTGCACCGCCCGGTCGTACTGGACGCTGACGCCGTCCACCTCCACGGCGCTGATCCGGCCGATCGTGTGGGCCGTCGTGCGGCCCACCTTCTCCACCCGCTCGTCGGGGTCGACGTCGTCCATCGCGAGGACGTCGTCGCCCAGCGGGCCGCCGGGCAGCCGGCCCGGCTCGGCCGGCACCTCCGGGTCGAGGGTGGCGACCGCGGCGTCGACGAGGTTGGCCCGGCCGTCGCCCCGGAACCGCACGAAGGCGGCGAGGGTCGCCACCCGGTCGGCATCGGTGCCACCGTCGGCCGGCCCGGGCTGCAGCACCGGGTCGCCGACCGCGGCTGCGTCACTGGCCGCCAGCACGTGGTTGTTCGACAGCAGCCCCAGCCGGCCGTCGACGCGGACGAAGCCCCCCAGCGTCCCGGCGCTGACCGAGGGGTGCGCCACCGACAGCCCGGGGCGCAGCGGCCGGGTGCGCCGCTGGAGCTCGCCCGGGGTGGGGGAGGACAGCGCCCGCACCGCGCCGATGACCCGGACGTCGACCTCCTGCAGGACGGCGTCGTCCAGACCGGCCAGCAGCAGCTCGGCGTCGTCCTTGGCCGCCACCCGGATGGCCAGGTGGGCGCGGCCGGGCCCGGTCGGGGCCAGCCCGAGCGCGGGGCGCGCCCAGCCGCCGAGGTCGAGTGCCTGGACCGGGCCCGCCTCGGCCAGGCGAGCCGACAGGTGGGCCTTGAGCTCGCGGGCGAGGTCGACGTGCACGGCTTCCTCCGGTGGCGTTCGGTGGGCGTCCTGCGACCGACGGTAGGGCCGGGGTACGACAGCCGCGCGCCGGTCGCCGTCGTCCGAGGTCGGTGCGGGTGTCGTGGTGCACAGGCCCCTGCCGTGCCCGCGCAGCCGGTACAGTCGCGCCACCGTCGGGCCACCCCGCCGGGTCCGACACCGCCGGGAATACCCGGGCCGGTGCCACGTTGACCCTGGCGTACGACCCCGGCGGGTGGGCTGCACCACCACCTGTCGACATGTGGCGGACCCGGCTTTGACCGGGTCCGAGCACGCGGGTATCGTGGTCAGCCGTGCCCAGGGTGCCCTGGGCCTGCTCCCGTTCGCGGTGCGCCTGCCGGTAGGTGGTGGCGCCGAGTCGCGGGGGGCGACCGATCCGGTTCGACTCGCCGGCCGGTCCTGGGGAGGGCGACACGCCCGACCGCGGGGACCGGTGGTGGTCCACGGCCGGAACCGGGTACGGCCCCGGCAGGACCGGCACCCAGGTACAGCAGAGCACCGTCCACAGCACGACCCAGCGCAGGTAGGAGATCCAGGCCACCCATGCCCACGATCAACCAGCTGGTCCGCAAGGGCCGCGAGGACAAGGTCGAGAAGACCAAGACCCCGGCGCTGAAGGGCTCCCCTCAGCGTCGTGGCGTGTGCACCCGCGTGTACACGACGACGCCGAAGAAGCCCAACTCGGCGCTGCGCAAGGTCGCTCGCGTGCGCCTGACGAGTGGCATCGAGGTGACCGCCTACATCCCCGGTGTCGGCCACAACCTGCAGGAGCACTCGATGGTGCTCGTGCGCGGCGGCCGCGTGAAGGACCTCCCCGGCGTGCGGTACAAGATCATCCGCGGTTCGCTGGACACCCAGGGTGTCCGCAACCGCAAGCAGGCTCGCAGCCGGTACGGCGCGAAGAAGGAGAAGAGCTGACATGCCGCGCAAGGGCCCTGCACCGCGCCGCCCCCTGGTCGCCGACCCGGTCTACCAGTCGCCGCTGGTGACCCAGCTGGTGAACAAGGTGCTCGTCGACGGCAAGCGCTCGGTCGCCGAGTCGATCGTCTACGGCGCCCTCGAGGGCTGCCGCGCCAAGACCGACACCGACCCGGTGGTCACGCTCAAGCGGGCGCTGGACAACGTCAAGCCGGCCCTCGAGGTCCGCAGCCGCCGCGTCGGTGGTGCGACCTACCAGGTCCCGGTCGAGGTCCGTGCCTCGCGCAGCACCACCCTCGGTCTGCGCTGGCTGATCCAGTACAGCCGCGCCCGTCGTGAGAAGACGATGACCGAGCGCCTGATGAACGAGCTCCTCGACGCCAGCAACGGCCTCGGTGCCGCGGTGAAGCGCCGCGAGGACACGCACAAGATGGCCGAGTCGAACAAGGCCTTCGCGCACTACCGCTGGTAAGTGCCACCCCGGCTGGCTCCGCCAGCCCCCGCGGCCGGCGGGTAGTCCGGGCCACCCCCTGGACACCGCACGCGGACCCGAACCAAAGAGGAGACGAGACAGATGGCCGACACCCAGGCCCAGCTCGCCAAGACCCGCAACATCGGGATCATGGCGCACATCGACGCCGGCAAGACCACGACGACCGAGCGCATCCTCTTCTACACCGGTATCAACTACAAGATCGGTGAGGTCCACGACGGCGCGGCCACGATGGACTGGATGGAGCAGGAGCAGGAGCGCGGCATCACCATCACGTCCGCCGCGACGAAGTGCTCCTGGAACGGCTACGACATCAACATCATCGACACCCCCGGGCACGTCGACTTCACCGTCGAGGTGGAGCGGTCGCTGCGGGTGCTCGACGGTGCCGTCGCCGTCTACGACGGGGTCGCCGGCGTGGAGCCGCAGACCGAGCAGGTGTGGCGGCAGGCCGAGAAGTACGGCGTCCCGCGCATGTGCTTCGTCAACAAGCTCGACCGCACCGGTGCGGACTTCTTCCGCTGCGTCGACATGATGGTCGAGCGGCTCGGCGCCAACCCGCTGGTGCTGCAGCTGCCGATCGGTGCCGAGGCCGACTTCATCGGCGTCGTCGACCTGGTCCAGATGCGTGCGCTCACCTGGCGTGGCGAGACGCAGATGGGTGAGGACTACGCGGTCGAGGAGATCCCGGCCGAGCTCGCCGACCAGGCCGCCGAGTACCGCGAGAAGCTCCTCGAGACCATCGCCGAGACCGACGACGAGCTCATGGAGGCCTACCTCGGCGGCGAGGAGATCACCGTCGAGCGGCTCAAGGCGGCCATCCGCAAGGCCACCATCGCCGCGCAGGTGAACCCCGTCCTCACCGGTACCGCCTTCAAGAACAAGGGCGTGCAGCCCCTGCTCGACGCGGTCACCGACTACCTGCCCAGCCCGCTGGACATCGAGGCGATCGTCGGCACCGCCCTCGACGGCGAGACCGAGGTCATCCGGCACGCCGACGAGAGCGAGCCGTTCTCCGCGCTGGCCTTCAAGATCCAGACCGACCAGCACCTCGGCAAGCTGACCTACATCCGGGTCTACTCGGGCAAGGTCTCCTCCGGGTCCCCGGTGCTCAACAGCACCAAGGACCGCAAGGAGCGGATCGGCAAGATCTACCAGATGCACGCCAACAAGCGCGAGGAGCGCGAGGGCGTGGGCGCCGGTCAGATCGTCGCCGTCGTCGGCCTGAAGCAGACCACCACGGGTGACACGCTCAGCGACCCGCAGAAGCCGGTGATCCTGGAGTCGATGACCTTCCCGGCGCCGGTCATCTCGGTGGCCATCGAGCCGAAGACCAAGAGCGACCAGGAGAAGCTCGGCACCGCCATCCAGAAGCTGGCTGAGGAGGACCCGACCTTCCAGGTCCGCCTCGACGAGGAGACCGGTCAGACGGTCATCTCCGGCATGGGCGAGCTGCACCTGGAGATCCTCGTCGACCGCATGCGGCGCGAGTTCAAGGTCGAGGCCAACGTCGGCAAGCCGCAGGTGGCCTACCGCGAGACCATCCGCAAGACGGTCGAGAAGTACGACTACACGCACAAGAAGCAGACCGGTGGCTCCGGCCAGTTCGCGAAGGTCCAGGTCACCCTGGAGCCCCTCGAGGTCTCCGGCGACGGCCCGACCTACGAGTTCGAGAACGCCGTCACCGGTGGCCGCATCCCGCGGGAGTACATCCCGTCGGTGGACCAGGGCATCCAGGACGCCATGCAGTACGGGGTCCTCGCCGGCTACCCGCTGGTCGGCGTCAAGGCGATCCTGGTCGACGGCCAGTACCACGAGGTCGACTCCTCGGAGATGGCCTTCAAGATCGCCGGCTCGATGGTCTTCAAGGAGGCCGCACGCAAGGCCAGCCCGGCCCTGCTCGAGCCGCTCATGGCAGTCGAGGTCGTCACTCCCGAGGACTACATGGGCGACGTCATCGGCGACCTGAACTCCCGGCGCGGGACGATCCAGGCGATGGAGGAGCGCTCCGGCGCCCGCGTCGTCCGGGCCCTGGTCCCGCTCTCGGAGATGTTCGGCTACGTGGGCGACCTGCGCAGCCGCACCCAGGGGCGGGCGAGCTACACCATGGTGTTCGACTCGTACGCCGAGGTCCCGCAGAACGTCGCCAAGGAGATCATCGCCAAGGCGACCGGCGAGTGACCTGCCGGGCGGGGGTAGTCCCCGCCCGGCCCCCCAGCAAGCCCACCCCAGAGTTCGCGCACGACTGCGACACCACGAGGAGAGGAACCCAGTGGCCAAGGCCAAGTTCGAGCGGACCAAGCCGCACGTCAACATCGGCACCATCGGGCACATCGACCACGGCAAGACCACGCTGACCGCGGCGATCACCAAGGTGCTGCACGACAAGTACCCGGACCTCAACGAGGCGTCGGCCTTCGACCAGATCGACAAGGCGCCCGAGGAGAAGGCCCGCGGCATCACGATCTCGATCGCGCACGTCGAGTACCAGACCGAGAACCGGCACTACGCGCACGTCGACTGCCCCGGTCACGCCGACTACATCAAGAACATGATCACCGGTGCGGCGCAGATGGACGGCGCCATCCTGGTGGTCGCGGCGACCGACGGCCCGATGCCGCAGACCAAGGAGCACGTCCTCCTGGCCCGCCAGGTCGGCGTCCCCTACATCGTCGTGGCCCTCAACAAGGCCGACATGGTCGACGACGAGGAGATCCTCGAGCTCGTCGAGCTGGAGGTCCGCGAGCTGCTCAGCGAGTACGAGTTCCCGGGCGACGACGTCCCCGTGGTGCGCGTGTCCGCGCTGAAGGCGCTCGAGGGCGACGCCGAGTGGGGCGACAAGCTCATGGAGCTCATGAACGCGGTCGACACCGCGATCCCCGAGCCGCAGCGTGACATCGACAAGCCGTTCCTCATGCCCGTCGAGGACGTCTTCACCATCACCGGTCGCGGCACCGTCGTCACCGGTCGCGTGGAGCGCGGCATCGTCAAGGTGAACGAGGAGGTCGAGATCGTCGGCATCCGCCCGTCGTCGACCAAGACCACCGTCACCGGCGTCGAGATGTTCCGCAAGCTGCTCGACCAGGGCCAGGCCGGCGACAACGTGGGCCTGCTGCTGCGCGGCATCAAGCGCGAGGACGTCGAGCGCGGCCAGGTCGTGGTGAAGCCGGGTTCCATCACCCCGCACACCAACTTCGAGGGCTCGGTCTACATCCTCTCGAAGGACGAGGGCGGCCGTCACACGCCGTTCTTCAACAACTACCGTCCCCAGTTCTACTTCCGGACGACGGACGTGACCGGCGTGGTGACCCTGCCCGCCGGCACCGAGATGGTCATGCCGGGCGACAACACCGAGATGACGGTCGAGCTGATCCAGCCGATCGCCATGGAGGAGGGCCTGCGGTTCGCCATCCGTGAGGGTGGCCGGACGGTCGGCGCCGGTCGCGTCACCAAGATCATCAAGTAGTCCCCCCGCGACGGGCGGCGGCCGGACGGCCGCCGCCCGTCCCCGGGTGGCCGGGCACTGTGTGCACCGCCACCCGCCCCGCTGGGCCCTGACCGGATGACGGTTCGGACCTCCCGGCGTTCCCAGCTAGAACAGACACCGATCGGCAGGAGCAGAAGACAGCGATGGCGGGACAGAAGATCCGCATCCGGCTGAAGGCCTACGACCACGAGGCGATCGACGCCTCGGCGCGGCGCATCGTCGAGACGGTGACCAAGACCGGTGCGCGCGTCGTCGGCCCGGTGCCGCTGCCGACGGAGAAGAACGTGTACTGCGTCATCCGGTCCCCGCACAAGTACAAGGACTCGCGGGAGCACTTCGAGATGCGTACGCACAAGCGGCTCATCGACATCCTCGACCCGACGCCGAAGACGGTCGACGCGCTCATGCGCATCGACCTGCCGGCCTCGGTCGACGTCAACATCCAGTAAGGGCAGTCAGCAGACATGGCGAGCACATTCCGTGGTCTCCTCGGCGAGAAGCTGGGCATGACCCAGGTCTTCGACGAGAACAACCGCATCGTGCCGGTGACCGTCGTCAAGGCGGGCCCGTGTGTGGTGACCCAGGTGCGCACCCCCGAGGTCGACGGCTACTCCGCCGTCCAGCTCGGGTTCGGTGAGATCGACCCGCGCAAGGTGAACAGGCCCGAGGGCGGGCACTTCGCCAAGGCGGGCGTCACGCCGCGCCGGCACCTGGTGGAACTGCGCACCGCGGACGCCTCGAACTACACGGTCGGCCAGGAGCTGACCGCCGAGGTCCTCGACGGCGTCGCGAAGGTCGACGTCATCGGCACCAGCAAGGGCAAGGGCACCGCCGGTGTCATGAAGCGGCACGGCTTCCGTGGCCTCGGCGCCGCGCACGGCACCCAGCGCAAGCACCGGTCGCCCGGTTCCATCGGCGGGGCCTCGACCCCCGGCCGCGTCTTCAAGGGCCTGCGCATGGCCGGCCGCATGGGCGCGGTGAAGACGACGACCCTCTCGCTCAACGTGCACAAGGTGGACGCCGAGCGCGGGCTGCTGCTGATCAAGGGCGCGATCCCCGGTCCGAAGGGCGGCCTCGTGCTCGTCCGCTCGGCCGTCAAGGGCGGCCCCGTGGGGAGTGACAACCAGTGACCCAGTCCACCCAGACCCGGACCGACCGCGAGGTCGACGTCCGCACCCCGGCGGGGGAGACCGCCGGCAGCGTGACGCTGCCCGGTGAGCTCTTCGACGCGTCGGCCAACGTCTCGCTCATGCACCAGGTCGTGGTGGCCCAGCTGGCCGCCGCGCGCCAGGGCACGCACGCGACGAAGACCCGCGGCCAGGTCAGCGGTGGTGGCGCCAAGCCCTACCGCCAGAAGGGCACCGGCCGCGCCCGCCAGGGCTCGACCCGCGCTCCGCAGTTCGAGGGCGGTGGCACCGTCCACGGGCCGCAGCCGCGTGACTACTCGCAGCGGACCCCCAAGAAGATGAAGGCCGCCGCCCTGCGCGGCGCCCTCTCCGACCGGGCCCGTGAGAACCGCGTGCACGTGGTGAGCACCTTCGTCGACGGGGACGCCCCGAAGACCAAGGCCGCGCTGGCCACCCTCGAGGCGATCACCTCGGCCAAGCGCGTGCTCGTCGTCCTCGACCATGACGACGTCCTCAACTGGGTGAGCCTGCGCAATGTGCCGCAGGTGCACCTCATCGAGGCCGGCCAGCTCAACACCTACGACGTGCTGGTCTCCGACGAGGTCGTCTTCACCGAGACCGCGCTGGCCGAGTTCGTCGCCGGCCCGGTGTCCGGCAAGCGCCGTGACGTCGAGCTGCCCGACCTGACCACGCCGGACATCCCGGGTGCCATCCCGTCGATCCAGCCGGCCCAGGGCACCACCGACCTGGACACCGCCACCGACACCACCGAGGAGAAGGCGTGAGCGTCCGCGACCCCCGGGACGTCCTGCTGTCCCCGGTCATCTCGGAGAAGAGCTACGGGCTGCTGGACGAGAACCAGTACACCTTCATCGTCCTGCCCGAGGCGAACAAGACGCAGATCAAGATCGCGGTCGAGCAGATCTTCAACGTGAAGGTCCTCGGCGTGAACACGATCAACCGCCAGGGCAAGCGCAAGCGGAGCAAGGGCAACCAGATGGGCAAGCGCAAGGACACCAAGCGCGCCATCGTGTCCCTCGCCCCGGGCGACCGCATCGAGATCTTCGGTGGTCCCGGCGCCTGAGCGCCGGGACCGTTCGGACCAGAGATAGAGGACTGAGTCAGCAATGGCTATCCGCAAGTACAAGCCGACGACGCCGGGCCGCCGCGGCTCCAGCGTCGCCGACTTCGCCGAGGTCACCCGCGACCATCCCGAGAAGTCGCTGGTCCGACCGCTGCACGGTCGTGGCGGGCGCAACGTCCACGGGAAGGTCACGGCGCGGCACCAGGGTGGCGGGCACAAGCGCGCCTACCGGGTGATCGACTTCCGCCGGGCCGACAAGGACGGCGTGCCGGCCAAGGTCGCGCACATCGAGTACGACCCCAACCGCACCTCCCGCATCGCGCTGCTGCACTTCGCCGACGGCGAGAAGCGCTACATCATCGCGCCGGCCCGCCTGAAGCAGGGCGACACGGTCGAGTGCGGCCCCGCTGCCGACATCAAGCCCGGCAACAACCTGCCGCTGCGCAACATCCCGGTCGGCACCGTGGTCCACGCCATCGAGCTCCGTCCCGGTGGCGGCGCGAAGATCGCCCGCTCGGCCGGCACCAGCGTCCAGCTGGTGGCCCGTGAGGGTCGTCTCGCGCAGCTGCGCATGCCGTCGGGCGAGATCCGCAACGTCGACGTCCGCTGCCGCGCGACCATCGGCGAGGTGGGCAACGCCGAGCAGTCGAACATCAACTGGGGCAAGGCCGGCCGGATGCGGTGGAAGGGCAAGCGCCCGACCGTCCGCGGTGTCGCCATGAACCCGGTGGACCACCCGCACGGTGGTGGTGAGGGCAAGACCTCCGGTGGTCGCCACCCGGTGAACCCGAAGGGCAAGCCGGAGGGCCGGACGCGCAAGCGCAAGGCCAGTGACGCCCTGATCGTGCGCCGCCGGCGCACCAACAAGAAGCGCTGAGCGGGTAGAGGAGTCCGACAGACATGCCACGCAGCCTGAAGAAGGGCCCGTTCGTCGACGACCACCTGCTCAAGAAGGTGGACGCGCAGAACGAGAAGGGCACCAAGACCGTCATCCGAACCTGGTCGCGGCGCTCGACGATCATCCCCGACATGCTCGGGCACACGATCGCCGTCCACGACGGCCGCAAGCACGTCCCGGTCTTCGTGACCGAGGCGATGGTCGGGCACAAGCTCGGCGAGTTCGCTCCCACGCGCACCTTCCGTGGGCACGTCAAGGACGACCGCCGGTCCCGGCGCGGCTGACCAGGTAGAGAGAGATCACAATGACTTCCCAGGTGGGACAGGAGACGCCGGTCGCCCGGGCCACGGCCCGGTTCGTCCGCGTCACCCCCATGAAGGCACGCCGGGTGGTGGACCTCATCCGCTACCTGCCGACCGACGAGGCACTGGCGCTGCTGCGGTTCGCTCCGCAGGCCGCCAGTGAGCCGGTGCTCAAGGTGGTGGCCAGCGCCGTCGCGAACGCCGAGCACAACCTGCGGCTGGACCCGGCCGCCCTGGTCGTGAGCGCCGCGTACGTGGACGAGGGCCCCACGCTCAAGCGGATCCGTCCGCGGGCACAGGGCCGTGCGTTCCGCATCAACAAGCGGACCTGCCACATCACCGTGGAGGTCGCGGAGGTCTCTGCCAGCGAGGAGCTCGCCGGCAAGTCCCGCACCGCGCGCCGCCGTACCGGCCAGTCCGGTCCGGCCACCCAGCAGCAGAAGAGCAACACGAGGGGAGGGACCCGCTAGTGGGTCAGAAGGTCAACCCGCACGGGTTCCGGCTCGGCATCACCACCGACTACAAGTCCCGGTGGTACGCCGACAAGCTCTACAAGGACTACGTCAAGGAAGACGTGGCCATCCGCAAGCTCATGAGCAAGGGGATGGAGCGGGCCGGGATCTCCAAGGTCGAGATCGAGCGCACCCGCGACCGCGTCCGCGTCGACATCCACACCGCCCGGCCGGGCATCGTCATCGGCCGTCGTGGCGCGGAGGCCGACCGCATCCGCGGCGAGCTGGAGAAGCTCACCGGCAAGCAGGTGCAGCTGAACATCCTCGAGGTGAAGAACCCCGAGTCCGACGCGCAGCTGGTCGCCCAGGGCGTCGCCGAGCAGCTCTCCAGCCGGGTGAGCTTCCGTCGCGCCATGCGCAAGGCCATGCAGTCGGCCCAGCGCAGCCCGCAGGTCAAGGGCATCCGGGTGCAGTGCTCCGGTCGCCTGGGCGGCACCGAGATGAGCCGGTCGGAGTTCTACCG
The DNA here is from genome assembly GCF_054050635.1 of Geodermatophilus sp. SYSU D00079. Classification (NCBI taxonomy): domain Bacteria; kingdom Bacillati; phylum Actinomycetota; class Actinomycetes; order Geodermatophilales; family Geodermatophilaceae; genus Geodermatophilus; species Geodermatophilus sp. SYSU D00079. Next base: position 142,749 of record NZ_JBJGZS010000004.1, read on the forward strand.
CGAGGGTCGCGTGCCGCTGCACACCCTGCGCGCGAACATCGACTACGGCATCTACGAGGCCCGCACCACCTTCGGCCGCATCGGCGTGAAGGTCTGGATCTACAAGGGCGACGTGAGCGGCTCCCGCGCCGAGCGCGAGGCCCTCGAGGCCCTGGCCGCCCGCCAGCAGCGTCGTGAGCGGGCCCAGCGCCCGCAGCGCCGTTCCGGCTCCTCCGGCACCACCGCCGGGGGCACCGAGGCCGGCCGCGCCGCCGCCGAGTCCCCGACCGGGCCGGCCGTCGACACCACCGACAGCGCGGTGGCCGTGACCTCCGGCGAGGTCGCTCCCGAGCAGACCCTCGCCGAGGCCGCTGGTCCCGAGGCCACCGCTGCGGCCGAGACCACGGCCGCGCAGAACCCCACGGAGGGCTGACACGTGCTGATCCCACGGCGCGTCAAGCACCGCAAGCAGCACCACCCGAGCCGTTCGGGTCGTGCCAAGGGCGGCACCGAGATCAACTTCGGTGAGTACGCCATCCAGGCCCTCGAGCCGGCGTACGTGACCAACCGGCAGATCGAGTCCGCTCGTATCGCCATGACCCGGCACATCCGTCGTGGCGGGAAGGTCTGGATCTCCATCTACCCGGACCGTCCCCTCACCAAGAAGCCGGCCGAGACCCGCATGGGTTCCGGTAAGGGCTCGCCCGAGTGGTGGGTCGCCAACGTGAAGCCGGGCCGGATCATGTTCGAGCTGTCCGGTGTGGCCGAGCCGGTGGCCCGCGAGGCCATGCGGCGCGCGATCCACAAGCTGCCGATGAAGTGCCGCTTCATCACTCGTGAAGGAGAGGTGTGATGGCCGCCGGTCTGACCGCTCCCGAGCTGCGCGAGCTCTCTGCGGACGAGCTCGCCTCGCGGCTGCGCGAGTCGAAGGAAGAACTGTTCAACCTGCGGTTCCAGGTGGCCACCGGCCAGCTGGACAACAACCGGCGGCTGCAGACCGTCCGCCGCGACATCGCCCGGATCTACACGATCATGCGCGAGCGCGAGCTGGGTCTCTCGGTCGCCCCTAGTGAGGGTGTGGCATGAGCGAGACGCAGACGACTGCGACCGGCCCCGGCCTGCCCGGCCGCGGCTACCGCAAGGTCCGCGAGGGCCTCGTGGTCAGCGACAAGATGGACAAGACGATCGTCGTCGAGGTCGAGGACCGCGTGAAGCACGGCCTCTACGGCAAGGTCATCCGTCGCACCAGCAAGCTCAAGGCCCACGACGAGCAGCAGATCGCCGGCATCGGCGACCGCGTGCAGATCATGGAGACCCGACCGACGTCGGCCACCAAGCGGTGGCGGCTGGTCGAGGTCCTCGAGAAGGCCAAGTGATCCCCGGTCACCCGGCCCGCACGCGGGCCGAGTGACCAGCGCCCCTCCGGGGGATGTCCAGGAGCAGGTACTCTGGACGACTGGCGCGCCCCGCGGGTGCGCGCCCATCCCGGTACCCGTGCTCGGACGCACCGGCGGCAGAAACGCTGCCGGTGCGTCCGCACGTGGGTGCCGGACAGCCGGTTCACCGTTCCGGCCCGGCTGTCACCACTGAGATTTGGGAGTAGGACGTGATCCAGCAGGAGTCGCGACTGCGGGTCGCCGACAACACCGGTGCAAAGGAGATCCTCTGCATCCGGGTGCTCGGCGGATCCGGGCGACGCTACGCGGGCATCGGTGACGTCATCGTGGCCACCGTCAAGGACGCCCTGCCCGGTGCCGGCGTCAAGCGGGGCGACGTCGTCAAGGCCGTCGTCGTCCGCACGGTGAAGGAGCGTCGTCGTCCGGACGGCTCCTACATCCGCTTCGACGAGAACGCCGCGGTCATCATCCGCGACAGCGGCGACCCGCGCGGGACGCGCATCTTCGGCCCGGTCGGCCGTGAGCTCCGCGACAAGCGCTTCATGCGGATCATCTCGCTCGCCCCGGAGGTGCTGTGATCATGGCGGACAAGACGCCGTCGATGAAGGTGAAGAAGGGCGACACCGTCCTCGTGCTGTCCGGCAAGGACAAGGGTGCCAAGGGGCGCGTGATCGCCGCCTACCCCAAGGAGCAGAAGGTCCTCGTCGAGGGCGTGGGCCGGGTCAAGAAGCACACCCGGATCAGCTCCAACCAGCGCGGTGCCCAGTCGGGCGGGATCGTCACGCAGGAGGCTCGCATCCACGTGAGCAACGTGATGGTGCTCGACTCCGAGGACAAGCCGACCCGGGTCGGTTACCGCAAGGACGAGGAAGGCCGCAGCATCCGGGTCTCGCGGCGCACCGGTAAGGACCTCTGACCCCATGAGCGCACCCACCCGTGAGCTGCCCCGCATGCTCGCCCACTACCGCGAGCAGATCGCCCCGGCGCTGCAGTCGGAGTTCAACTACGACAACGTCATGCAGATCCCGCGGCTGACCAAGATCGTCGTCAACATGGGCGTCGGCGAGGCCACCCGCGACGCCAAGCTGATGGACGGCGCGGTCCGCGACCTGACCGCCATCACCGGCCAGAAGCCGGCCGTCGTCCGTGCCCGCAAGTCCATCGCGCAGTTCAAGCTGCGCGAGGGCATGCCGATCGGCGCCAAGGTCACCCTCCGCGGCGACCGCATGTGGGAGTTCCTGGACCGGCTGCTGTCGCTGGCCCTGCCCCGCATCCGTGACTTCCGCGGGCTCAACGCCAAGCAGTTCGACGGTCACGGCAACTACACGTTCGGCCTGACCGAGCAGTCGATGTTCCGCGAGATCGACGTCGACAAGATCGACCGTCCGCGCGGCATGGACATCACGCTGGTCACCACCGCCACGAACGACGAGGAGGGTCGCGAGCTCCTCCGCCTGCTGGGCTTCCCGTTCGCCGGCCAGCCCGTCGTGACCACCACCCGCTGAGCCGGGGCGAGGAGACACTCAGATGGCCAAGAAGGCGCTGATCAACAAGGCGGCCCGCAAGCCGAAGTTCGCGGTCCGCGGGTACACCCGCTGCCAGCGGTGCGGTCGCCCGCACTCGGTGTTCCGCAAGTTCGGCCTGTGCCGGATCTGCCTGCGGGAGATGGCCCACGCGGGCGAGCTCCCGGGCGTCAGCAAGTCCAGCTGGTAGGACCCAGCACCCCGTTCCGCCGGCCCCGCGCCGACGGGACGGACCACCACTGAAGCACCACCGATCGCCGAGAGGCCCACGCGGACCAGCGTGAGGAACCGCGGCGAGAGAGGCACCACACCCCATGACGATGACCGACCCGATCGCGGACATGCTGACGCGGATCCGGAACGCCAACCAGGCGTACCACGACTCCACGACCATGCCGTCGTCGAAGCTGAAGACGCACATCGCCGAGATCCTCCAGCAGGAGGGCTACATCGCCGGCTGGACCGTCAACGAGGTCGAGAAGGACGGCACCACCCGCAAGGAGCTGGTCGTCGACCTCAAGTACGGCCCCAACCGTGAGCGGAGCATCGCCGGCGTCCGGCGCGTCTCCAAGCCCGGTCTGCGGGTGTACGCCAAGTCCAACGCGCTGCCCAAGGTGCTCGGCGGCCTCGGGGTGGCCATCATCTCCACCTCGACCGGGCTCCTCACCGACCGGCAGGCGAACAAGAAGGGCGTGGGCGGGGAAGTCCTCGCCTACGTCTGGTAAGGGAGCGAGCAGATGTCACGGATCGGACGACTCCCGATTCCCGTGCCCGGTGGCGTGGACGTGTCGGTGGACGGTCAGACGGTCAGCGTGAAGGGCCCCAAGGGCTCGCTGACCCACACCGTCGCGGCGCCCATCACCGTCGAGCGCGGCGAGGACGGCACGCTCAGCGTGCAGCGCCCCAACGACGAGCGGGAGAGCCGGGCCCTGCACGGGCTGTCGCGCACCCTGATCGCCAACATGATCACCGGCGTCACCGAGGGGTACACCAAGACCCTCGAGATCGTCGGCGTCGGTTACCGCGTCGCGGCCAAGGGCTCGGACCTCGAGTTCGCCCTCGGCTACAGCCACCCGGTGCCGGTCAAGGCCCCGGAGGGCATCACCTTCACCGTCGAGTCCCCGACCCGCATCCGGGTCGCCGGCATCGACAAGCAGCAGGTGGGCCAGGTCGCGGCCAACATCCGCAAGCTGCGCCGCCCCGACCCGTACAAGGGCAAGGGCGTGCGCTACCAGGGCGAGGTCGTCAAGCGCAAGGTCGGGAAGACGGGTAAGTGATGGCACAGACCGAGAAGGCTGCCGCTCGGGTGCACAAGCCCGTCGGCACCGACATCAGCACCGCACGGCGGGTCTCCCGCCTGCGCCGGCACAACCGGCTGCGCAAGCGGGTCTCGGGCACGCCGGAGCGCCCGCGCCTGGTGGTCAAGCGCAGCTCGCGGCACATCCACGTGCAGCTGGTCGACGACACGGTGGGCCGCACGCTGGCCAGCGCCTCGACCATGGGCCTGCGTGGCGCGGAGGGCGACAAGTCCGCCCTCGCCCGCCAGGTCGGTGGGCTGATCGCCGAGCGCGCGAAGGCGGCCGGCATCTCCGCGGTCGTCTTCGACCGTGGCGGCAACCGGTACGCCGGGCGGATCGCCGCCCTGGCCGACGGTGCCCGCGAGGGTGGGCTGGACTTCTGATGAGCAACGAGCAGATCGAGAGGGACGTCTGATGCCAGGACCACAGCGACGCGGCGGCGGCGCCGGCGGCGGTAACGACCGCCGCGACCGTCGTGACGGCGGGCGGGGGCCCGGCGGCGCGCCTGCCGAGAAGAGCAACTTCATCGAGCGCGTGGTGGCCATCAACCGCGTGTCCAAGGTCGTGAAGGGTGGTCGGCGCTTCAGCTTCACCGCCCTGGTGATCGTGGGCGACGGCGACGGCACCGTGGGCGTCGGCTACGGCAAGGCCAAGGAGGTGCCCGCGGCGATCGCCAAGGGCGTCGAGGAGGCCAAGAAGCACTTCTACAAGGTGCCGCGCATCGCCAGCACCATCCCGCACCCCGTGCAGGGTGAGGCGGCCGCCGGCGTCGTGCTGCTCAAGCCGGCCAGCCCCGGTACCGGGGTCATCGCCGGTGGCCCGGTGCGTGCCGTCCTCGAGTGCGCCGGCATCCACGACGTGCTGTCCAAGAGCCTCGGGTCCTCCAACCCGATCAACATCGTGCACGCCACGATGCAGGCGCTGAAGGACCTCGTCCGTCCCGAGGAGATCGCGGCTCGCCGCGGCCTGCCCCTGGAGGACGTCGCCCCGGCCGCCATGCTGCGTGCCCGTGCGGGTCAGGGGGTCTGACATGGCGCAGCTCAAGGTCACCCAGGTCAGGTCCGCGATCGGGACCAAGCCGAACCAGCGTCAGACGCTGCGTTCGCTGGGTCTGAAGAAGATCCACGACTCGGTCGTGCAGGAGGACCGTCCCGAGATCCGCGGGATGGTCGCGACGGTGCCGCACCTGGTCACCGTCGAAGAGATCAGCTGAACCGCGGCTGAGTAGGGACATCTCATGACTCTCAAGGTCCACCACCTGCGTCCGGCCCCGGGCGCCCACACCGCCAAGACCCGCGTGGGTCGCGGTGAGGGCTCCAAGGGCAAGACCGCCGGTCGCGGCACGAAGGGCACCGGTGCGCGGGGCAACACCTCCGCGCGGTTCGAGGGTGGGCAGACCCCGCTGCACATGCGGCTGCCCAAGCTCTCGGGCTTCAAGAACCCGAACAAGGTCGTGTTCCAGGTCGTCAACCTCGACCGGATCGCGGCGCTGTTCCCCCAGGGCGGCTCGGTCAACCCCGACACCCTCGCCGAGGCCGGCGCCGTGCGCCGCGGCCAGCCGGTGAAGGTGCTGGGCACCGGCGACCTGGGTGGCGTCGAGGTGCACGTGCACGCGCACGCGTTCTCGGCGTCCGCCGCCGAGAAGATCAGCGCGGCCGGGGGCAGCACCACCCGCATCTGACCGCCGATGACCCCCGGGGCGTCTCACCGCGAGACGCCCCGGGGGTCGTCTGCTGCCCGGCCCGGACGCACGAGCGCCGGGCCGTCCACGGGGCGGGACGGCGCGCAGGGCCCGCATCGACGGGTCCTCGGCCGGTCCCGTCCCTCCCGTTGCTAACCTCATCCGACCGAGTAGGGGAGGGCACGTGCTGCAGGCGTTCGCCGCGGCGTTCCGGACGCCAGACCTCCGGCGCAAGCTGCTGTTCTCCCTGGCGATCATCGCCGTCTACCGGCTGGGCGCGCAGGTGCCCGGGCCAGGGGTCTCCGTGGCGGCGATCAACAGCTGCCTCGAGGCCGCGCAGGCCTCCGACCAGCGGGACCTCTACTCGCTGGTCAACCTGTTCTCCGGTGGCGCGCTGCTGAGACTGTCGATCTTCGCGCTCGGGATCATGCCGTACATCACGGCGAGCATCATCGTGCAGCTGCTGGTCGTGGTCATCCCGCGCTTCGAGCAGCTGAAGAAGGAAGGGCAGTCGGGTCAGGCGAAGCTGACCCAGTACACCCGCTACCTGACCATCGCCCTGGCGATCCTGCAGAGCACCGGCGTCATCGCCCTGGGCCGCAGCGGTCAGCTGTTCCCGAACTGCTCGCAGAACATCATCCCCTCGGACTCCATCTGGACGACGGTCGTCCTGGTCATCGCCATGACCGCCGGTACCGCCGTCATCATGTGGCTGGGCGAGCTGCTCACCGAGAAGGGGATCGGCAACGGCATGTCCGTGCTGATCTTCACCTCGATCGCCGCCCGCATCCCCGCCGAGGGCGGGGCGATCCTGCAGACCCGCGGCGGGTTCGTCTTCGCGCTGGTGTGCCTGCTCGCCGTCGTGATCATCACCTCGGTCGTCTACGTGGAGCAGGCCCAGCGCCGGATCCCCGTCCAGTACGCCAAGCGCATGGTCGGCCGCCGCATGTACGGCGGGACGTCGACCTACCTGCCGCTGAAGGTGAACCAGGCCGGCGTCATCCCCGTCATCTTCGCCTCGTCGCTGCTCTACCTGCCGCAGCTGATCACCCAGCTGCAGGGCAACGAGACCGGTCCGGTGCGGCGGTTCTTCGAGAACTACGTCATCGACCAGAGCAGCCCGGTCCACATCGCCGTCTACTTCGGCCTGATCGTGTTCTTCACGTACTTCTACGTGTCGATCACCTTCAACCCGGAGGAGCGCGCGGAGGACATGAAGCGCTACGGCGGCTTCATCCCCGGCATCCGACCGGGCCGGCCGACCGCGGAGTACCTGCAGTACGTGCTGTCCCGGATCACCCTGCCGGGGTCGATCTACCTGGGCCTGGTGGCCGTGCTGCCCAACCTGTTCCTCTCGCTCACGCAGGAGGGCCAGAACCAGAACTTCCCGTTCGGCGGGACCGCGGTGCTGATCATGGTGGGAGTGGGGTTGGAGACGGTGAAGCAGATCGAGACGCAACTCAACCAGCGCAACTACGAAGGGTTCCTGAAGTAGTGCGCGTCGTGCTGCTCGGCCCTCCGGGCGCGGGCAAGGGCACCCAGGCGCAGATCATCGCCGACCGTCTCGGCGTGCCGGCGATCTCGACCGGGGACATCTTCCGGGCCAACGTGAGCGGGCAGACCGAGCTCGGGCTGCAGGCGAAGGTGTTCATGGACGCCGGGGACCTGGTGCCCGACGAGGTCACCGTCGCCATGGTGAAGGACCGGCTGGCCGAACCCGACGCCAAGGGCGGTTTCCTGCTCGACGGCTTCCCGCGCACCATCCCCCAGGCCGAGCAGCTGCGCTCCTCCCTCCACGACCTCGGGCACGGGCTGGACCGCGTGCTCGAGCTCGTGGTCGAGGAGGAGGAGCTGGTGCGCCGGCTCTCCGGCCGGCGGATGCTGGTCGACGGCCAGTGGGTGCAGCGCGAGGACGACAAGCCCGAGACGGTGCGGCACCGGCTGCAGGTGTACCGGGAACAGACCGAGCCGCTGTCGGGGTTCTACGAGGCCGAGGGGCTGCTCACCCGCATCGACGCCATCGGCGCGGTCGAGGAGGTCACCCAGCGGGCCATGCGCGCGCTCGGGCAGGCCGACGGTGACGGGCAGCCGGACGGGTCGACCGGGCAGCCCAGCGCGGGCTGAGGGGCGGCGGCGCAGATGACGGCCGCCGGACTCCTCGGCCGGCTCCCGCTGCTGGCGAAGTGGAGTGGACGGATGATCCAGATCAAGACCCCGCACGAGATCGAGCTGATGCGGGCCTCGGGCCTGGTGACGGCGGGTGCGCTCAAGGCCGTCCGGGCCGCGGTGCGGCCCGGGGTGAGCACCAAGGAGCTCGACGCCGTGGCCGAGGACCACATCCGGTCGCAGGGTGCGGTCCCCAACTTCCTCGGGTACCACGGCTTCACCGGCACCATCTGCGCGTCGATCAACGACGAGATCGTGCACGGCATCCCGAACCCCGAGCGCCGGCTCGCCGAGGGCGACAACATCTCCATCGACTGCGGCGCCATCCTCGACGGCTGGCACAGCGACTCCGCGATCACCGTGACGGTGGGGGAGCCCTCGGCCGAGGACGCCGCGCTGCTCGACGTCACCGAGCGGTCGATGTGGGCGGGCCTGGCGAAGGCGGTCGCCGGCGGCCGGCTGACCGACATCAGCCACGCCGTCGAGGAGGCGATCACCGCCGAGCAGCACCCGTACGGGATCGTCGACCACTACGGCGGGCACGGGATCGGCACCGAGATGCACCAGGACCCGCACGTGCTGAACTACGGCCGGGCCGGGCGCGGACCCAAGCTCGTCCCCGGGCTGGTGCTGGCCATCGAGCCGATGGTCACCGTGGGCGACCCGGCCACCGTCGAGCTCGAGGACGGCTGGACCGTGGTCACCAAGGACGGGTCGCGTGCGGCCCACTTCGAGCACACCGTCGCCATCACCCCGGAGGGCCCCTGGGTCCTGACGGCGGAGGACGGCGGCGTCGCGGGGCTGGCCCCCTTCGGGATCACCCCCCGCACCTGAGGTCCCGCTCCACCCCACCGGCGCACGCTCCGGGGCCCGGCCCCGCGGAGAGCGCGCCGGCCACCGGGATCACAGCAGACCGGGGTGGAGAGCCCTGCCGGGGCGGGGTACAGTGAACGACGGCGTTCGCGCCGTCCTGTCGTCGTGCTGTGGCCGCACGACCCAGGGCGCCCTCGCGAGGACGTCTGCACCACCAGTTCTGCAAACAAGCCGAACGCGACCGCCGGGCTCCGGCGCGGCCGCGTGAGGACCACCAGCACCACCGAGTACGGGAGGCCGTGTAGGGCATGGCGAAGAAGGACGGGGCCATCGAGGTCGAGGGTCGCGTCGTCGAGCCGCTGCCCAACGCGATGTTCCGGGTCGAGTTGCAGAACGGGCACCGGGTGCTCGCCCACATCAGCGGCAAGATGCGGCAGCACTACATCCGCATCCTGCCCGAGGACCGCGTGGTCGTGGAGCTCTCGCCCTACGACCTGACCCGCGGTCGCATCGTCTACCGGTACAAGTAACCGCCGCTGCGCGCCGCCCGTCCGGGCCGGTGCGTTCGGCACACGATCGACAGGAATGAGGGGCGGCACCGGTGAAGGTCCAGCCGTCGGTGAAGAAGATCTGCGACAAGTGCAAGGTGATCCGCCGGCACGGCCGGGTCATGGTCATCTGCGACAACGCCCGCCACAAGCAGCGGCAGGGCTGAGGGAGTACCTGGACATGGCACGACTGGCCGGCGTCGACCTCCCCCGCGAGAAGCGGATGGAGATCGCGCTCACCTACATCTACGGCATCGGCAAGACCCACGCGAAGGAGACCCTGGCCGCGACGGGCGTCAGCCCCGACCTGCGCGCCAAGGACCTCACCGACGAGGACCTGCTGAAGCTGCGCGACTACATCGACGAGCACTTCCGCGTCGAGGGTGACCTGCGCCGCGAGGTGGCCGCCGACATCCGCCGCAAGGTGGAGATCGGTTGCTACCAGGGCCTGCGTCACCGCCGCGGACTGCCCGTCCACGGTCAGCGCACCCGCACCAACGCGCGCTCCAGCAAGGGCCCGCGCAAGACCATCGCCGGCAAGAAGAAGGCCGGCAAGAAGTAAGCCGCAGTGCGCGCCGTCGTGGCGACCCGTGAGGGCGGGAACGGCGGCGCGCACCGCGTGCGCATCTGGCCACTGAACTGAAGGAAACCGGAGAGACATGCCTCCCAGGGCTCGCACTGCGGCTGGTGCCAAGAAGGTCCGCCGCAAGGAGAAGAAGAACGTCGCCCACGGCGCCGCGCACATCAAGAGCACGTTCAACAACACGATCGTGTCGATCACGGACCCGACGGGCAACGTGATCAGCTGGGCCTCCGCCGGCCACGTCGGCTTCAAGGGCTCGCGCAAGTCCACGCCGTTCGCCGCGCAGATGGCGGCGGAGAACGCTGCCCGCAAGGCGCAGGAGCACGGCATGCGCAAGGTCGACGTCTTCGTCAAGGGCCCGGGTTCCGGCCGCGAGACCGCCATCCGGTCCCTGCAGGCCACCGGTCTCGAGGTGGGCCAGATCCAGGACGTGACGCCGCAGCCGCACAACGGCTGCCGCCCCAAGAAGCGCCGCCGGGTCTGACCGGCCACCGACGAGAGCTGAGGTAGAGAGACGTGGCCCGTTACACCGGAGCCGACTGCCGCATGTGCCGGCGCGAGAAGATGAAGCTGTTCCTCAAGGGCAGCAAGTGCGAGTCCCCGAAGTGCCCGATCGAGATCCGGCCCTACCCGCCGGGCGAGCACGGCCGGGGCCGCAGCAAGGACAGCGAGTACCTGCTGCAGCTGCGTGAGAAGCAGAAGGCCCGCCGCATCTACGGCGTGCTGGAGAAGCAGTTCCGCGGCTACTACGAAGAGGCGAACAAGAAGTCGGGCAAGACCGGTGAGGTCCTGCTGCAGATCCTCGAGTCGCGTCTGGACAACGTGGTCTACCGGGCCGGCTTCGCCGAGTCCCGCGACATGGCCCGCCAGCTGGTCCGCCACGGTCACATCCGGGTGAACGGCCGCAAGGTCGACATCCCGTCGTACCGGGTGAGCGCCAACGACATCATCGAGGTCGCCGAGAAGTCGCGGCGGATGCTGCCCTTCGAGGTCGCCCAGGCCCGCGCCGGCGAGCGCCCCGTGCCGCCGTGGCTGGAGGTCATCAGCAGCCAGCTGCGCGTGCTCGTGCACAGCGTCCCGGCCCGCCAGGTGATCGACACCCCGGTCCAGGAGCAGCTGATCGTCGAGCTCTACTCCAAGTAGCAGCTCGCCGCCCGGTGCGGAGGCCACCGCCTCCGCACCGGGCCGGTTCCGGTGGGCGGACCGATGTCCGCCGGGGCCTGCACCACCACCCTCACGGCGTCATATGGCGGGCGCCGGAGGACCCAGAGGAGACACACCCATGCTCATCGCCCAGCGCCCGACGCTGACCGAGGAGACCCTCTCCGAGCAGCGCTCGCGGTTCGTGATCGAGCCGCTCGAGCCCGGCTTCGGCTACACCCTCGGCAACTCCCTGCGCCGCACCCTCCTGTCCTCCATCCCCGGCGCTGCTGTCACCAGCATCCGGATCGAGGGCACCCTGCACGAGTTCACCACCGTGCCGGGGGTCAAGGAGGACGTCACCGAGATCATCCTCAACCTCAAGGGCCTGGTCGTCAGCTCCGACTCCGACGAGCCGGTGACCATGTACCTGCGCAAGCAGGGCCCCGGTGAGGTCACCGCCGGCGACATCGCGCCCCCGGCCGGTGTCGAGGTGCACAACCCCGACCTGCACATCGCCACCCTCAACGGCAAGGGCCGGCTGGAGATCGAGCTGGTCGTCGAGCGTGGCCGCGGCTACGTGCCGGCCCCGCAGAACAAGCAGCCGGGCCAGGAGATCGGCCGGATCCCGGTCGACTCGATCTACTCGCCCGTCCTCAAGGTGACCTACGCGGTCGAGGCGACCCGTGTCGAGCAGCGGACGGACTTCGACCGCCTGGTCGTCGACGTCGAGACCAAGCCGTCGATCGCCCCCCGGGACGCCATCGCCAGCGCCGGCTCCACCCTGGTCGAGCTGTTCGGCCTGCTGCGCGAGCTGAACATCGACGCCGAGGGCATCGAGGTCGGCCCCAGCCCGGCCGAGGCCGCCGACATCGCGAACTTCTCGATGCCGATCGAGGACATGGACCTCACCGTCCGGTCCTACAACTGCCTCAAGCGCGAGGGCGTGCACACCGTCGGTGAGCTCGTCACCCGCTCGGAGGCGGACCTGCTCGACATCCGCAACTTCGGGGCCAAGTCCATCGACGAGGTCAAGATGAAGCTGGCGGCCATGGGCCTCGCGCTCAAGGACAGCCCGCCCGGGTTCATCCCGACCTCGGTCGAGAGCTACGACGAGGGGTACGAGACCGACGCGTACCAGCAGCACGGCGAGTACACGGACGTCGAGTACAGCGACGGGTCCTACCAGGAGACCGAGCAGCTCTGAGCTGCGCAGCTGTCCGGGCCGGACGGCGGGGCGACCCGCCGTCCGGCGCCGTCGTCCGGGCAGCCACACTGAAGCGACGACAGCACCACGGATGATGCAGCCCGGCACCGACCGCCCGGCCGCCTGAGGAAGGACCGACATGCCCACCCCCACCAAGGGCCCCCGTCTCGGCGGGTCCCCCTCGCACGAGCGGCTGATGCTGGCCAACCTGGCCACGTCGCTGTTCGAGCACGGGCGGATCACCACCACCGAGACCAAGGCCAAGCGGCTGCGCCCGCTGGCCGAGAAGCTGGTCACCTTCGCCAAGCGCGGTGACCTGCACGCCCGTCGTCAGGTCATGACGACCATCCGGGACAAGGACGTCGTCCACACCCTGTTCGCCGAGATCGGGCCGCGCTACGCGAACCGTCCCGGTGGCTACACCCGCATCACCAAGGTCGGCCCGCGCAAGGGTGACAACGCCCCCATGGCGGTCATCGAGCTGGTCGAGGGCCTGACCGTGGCGCAGGAGGCCGTCGGCGAGGCCGAGCGTGCCCGTGGCACCCGGTTCGCCGCCGGCGCCGGTGCGGCCGCGGCCTCCGGTGAGGTCACTGCGGACGCCCTCGACGCCGCCGACGCCGACGCCACCGAGGCGACCGACGCCGGGACCACCGACGCCGAGGCCGGTGTCGAGACCACCGACGTGGAGGCCTCCGCGGCCGACGCCGAGGCCGTGGCCGAGGACGCCGAGTCCCCGGGCGACGCCGAGGGCACGGACGGCGCGAAGTGAGCGACCGGGCGAACCCGGGCGAGGGCGGCAACGCCGGCGCCGCCGGGGTGCCCGCCAGCGGCGGTGACCAGGGCGCGACCTCCGTGGGCGAGACCACCGGTCCCGGCGGGGACACCTCCCCGGCCGTGATCGGCGGGCAGGTCGACGACGAGGCGCAGGAGATCGTCAGCGACGTCTTCAACCCCGACGGCGAGCGCCAGGACGACGGCGACGTCACCCCGGAGCCGACCGCCGAGAACGGTGTGGTCGTCGAGGGCGACAACGTGTCGGCCGACGTGGCCGACGCCGCGGCCGCCGAGGTCAACGCCGCCGAGCTGGGGGACGCGGCGACGGCCAGCCTGCAGGCGCCCGGCGGCGAGTCCGCACGCGACCCCGAGTGATCCGCTGAGCACCCCGACCCGGGGTGCGCAGACCCGCACCGTGCACGACACCGACGAGCCCGCCACCGATCCCGGTGGCGGGCTCGTCCGTCTCCGGCTGCAGATCGCCTACGACGGCACGGCCCTGCACGGCTGGGCCCGCCAGCCGGCCCAGCGGACCGTCCAGGGCGACCTGGAGGCCGCCCTGGCCACGGTGCTGCGCTGCCCCGTCGAGCTGACCGTCGCCGGACGCACCGACGCCGGGGTGCACGCCACCGGGCAGGTGGCGCACGCCGACGTGCCGCGCGCGACCTGGGCACAGCAACGGGAACGCCTGGTCCGCCGGCTCCGGGGGGTCCTGCCGCCGGACATCGCCGTCCACGGCGTCGACGAGGCGCCGGCCGACTTCGACGCGCGCTTCGGGGCGCTGCGACGGCACTACGTCTACCGGCTGACCGACGCCGACGCCGGGCCGCCACCGCTGCGCCGAGCGGACACCGTGGGGTGGCCGCGCCGGCTCGACGTCGAGGCCATGCAGCTGGCCGCCGGGCTGCTCCTCGGTGAGCACGACTTCGCCGCCTACTGCCGGCGGCGGGAGGGCGCGACGACGATCCGCACCCTGCTGGGGCTGTCGGTGGAGCGCGACGGGGACCTGGTGGTCGTGCGGGCGTCGGCCGACGCCTTCTGCCACTCGATGGTGCGCAGCCTCGTCGGCGCCCTGCTGGCGGTCGGGGAGGGGCGGCGCCCACCGGAGTGGCCGGCGGGGCTGCTGGCCCGGACCGAGCGGGCCAGCGAGGTCCCCGTGGCGCCGGCGGGCGGGCTGACCCTGGTCGCGGTGGACTACCCGCCGGACGCCGAGCTGGCTGCCCGCGCGCAGGTCACCCGCGCCCGCCGCGACTGAGGAGGCCGCTCGCACGCTCGGGGACGTCCTGGGACCACCCCGTGGCGGCGCAGGGGCGCGGCGGGCCTGGTCAGGCGATGGCCGCGACCGCCTCGGCGACCGGCGTCGGCCCGCTACCCAGCTCGACCACCGCGCCGTCCCGCGGGTCGTCGAGGAAGGCGAGCAGCACCGCGGCGACGTCCTCCCGCGGGACCTCGCCGTACTCCACGCCGTGGGCGAGGGTGACCCGGCCGGTGCCGGGGTCGTCGGTCAGCCGCCCCGGCCGGAGGACCACGGTCTCGAGGGCGGGGCGGGGCAGGATGGCGTCCTCCGCGGCGAGCTTGGCCTGCAGGTAGGTCGCGAAGACCGGGTCCATGCCCGGGGGTGTGCCCTGCCGGGCCTGCTCCACGCCCATCGACGACACGAGCAGGTAGCGCCGGACGCCGGCCCGTTCCGCGGCGTCCGCGAGGAGCAGCGCGGCGCCCTTGTCGACGGTGTGCTTGCGGGCCGCGCCGCTGCCGGGCCCGGCGCCCGCGGCGAAGACGACCGCGTCGGCCCCCGTGAGCACGCCGGCCACCTCGTCGACCGTGGCCCGCTCGAGGTCGAGGACGACCGGCTGCACGCCGTCCTGGCGCAGGTCGTCCTGGTGGTCGGGGTTGCGGACGATGCCGACGACGGCGTCGCCGCGGGCGGACAGCAGGCGGCCGAGGCGGCGGGCGACCTGCCCGTGGGCCCCGGCGATGACGATGCGCATGCCGCGGGCCTACCCGCGGTGGCCGCGGCGCACCCGGGCGTCCTGGGCGGCGGCCGCCCTCGCCCTGGCCAGGTCGGCCGGGGTGTCGCAGTCGGTCCACGGCGGTGGCTGCCCCGGCGGTACCGACGGGTGCAGGCGGCGCACCGCCAGCGGGGCGAGGACCTTGCGCACGGAGGTGGGGCCGGAGACGTCGGCGACCGCGGCGCGCAGGGCCGCGGTGCGCCACACGCCCAGCAGCAGCTGGTCGCGGTCGGTGTCGTCGACGACCAGGACGCCGTCCCCGGTGAGCCGCTCGCGCATGGCCCGGACCAACCCCGCGGTCAGGAACGGCAGGTCGCCGGCGAGCAGGACCACGACGTCGGTGGGCACGACGGCCAGCCCGGCGCGCATGGCCGCGACCGGCCCGCCGCGGGGCGGCTCCTCCCGGACGACGACGACGCCGGGCGGCACCGGCTGCGGCGGGCCGACGACGACGCGCGGATCGGCGTCCGGCACGGCGGCGAGCACCGCGGCCAGCATCGAGCGGCCACCGACGTCCAGTTGCGGCTTGGCCTGCCCGCCCATCCGCGCGGCGCGGCCGCCCGCGAGGACGACGGCGGCGTAGGGCGGCAGCGGGGGCACACCGCGAACCGTAGGGGCCGCACGTGGGTACCGTCGCCCCCCGTGGGACGAGTCACGAGCCGGACGCCGGTGCTGCGGATCCGCGGCTCGGCGCGCACCACCCGCCCGGACACCGTGGCGGCCGAGGAGCCGTTGGAGATCCGGCTGTCGGGCACGCCGCTGGCGGTCACGATGCGCACGCCCGGGCACGACTTCGACCTGGTGCACGGCTTCCTGCTCACCGAGGGCGTCATCTCCGGCAGCGACGACGTCCTCGGGTTGCGCTACTGCGACTCCGTGGACGCCGACGGGCGCAACACCTACAACGTCGTCGACGTCGACCTCGCGCCCGGCGTGGAGGCACCGGACACCGCGCTGGACCGCAACTTCTACACGTCCAGCTCCTGCGGGGTGTGCGGCAAGGCGAGCATCGACGCCATCCGGACGAGGACGCGGCACGACGTCGCCGGCGACGGCACGCTGCTGGCCCTGGGAACGCTGCTGGCACTGCCCGACCGGCTGCGCGCGGCCCAGCAGGTGTTCGACAAGACCGGCGGCCTGCACGCTGCCGGCCTGTTCACGGCCGACGGCGAGCTGATCGCCCTGCGCGAGGACGTCGGACGGCACAACGCCGTGGACAAGGTCGTCGGGGACGCGGTGCGCGAGGGCCGGCTGCCGCTGGCCGGGCACGTGCTCATGGTCAGCGGCCGGGCCAGCTTCGAGCTGACGCAGAAGGCGGCGATGGCCGGGATCCCGGTGCTGGCGGCGGTCTCGGCGCCGTCGTCCCTGGCCGTGGAGCTGGCCGCCGACGTCGGGATCACCCTCGTGGGCTTCCTCCGCGGCGACGGCTGCAACGTCTACACGCGGACCGACCGGCTCACCGGGGTGTGAGGGCGCAGGGGAACCGCGCCCTCAGGACCCCGTGACGGAAGCGCACCGGCCGGTCACCGGAGTGCGCTCAGTGGTCGCCGCCGCGCAGCTGCGACACGACGTGCGGCAGCAGCGGGCCGAGCACGGCGAGCCCGTCGCGCACCCCGCCGGTGGAGCCGGGGAGGTTGACGACGAGGGTCCGCCCGGCCGTGCCGGCCACGCCGCGGGAGAGCACCGCCGTGGGGACCGTCGGCTCGCCGTACCGGCGCACCGCCTCGGCCAGGCCGGGCGCCTCGCGGTCGAGGACGGCGCGGGTCGCCTCCGGGGTCACGTCGGTGGGGGAGAGCCCGGTGCCGCCGGTGGTGAGGACGACGTCGGCGCCGGAGGCCACGGCCTCGCGCAGCACCACCTCGAGCTCGGCGACGTCGTCCGGGCGCACGTGCGGCCCCTCCACGACGAACCCGAGCGCCCGCAGCCCCTCGGCCAGCGCCTGCCCGCTGCGGTCCTCGTACACCCCGGCGGCGGCCCGGTTGGACGCGGTGACGACGACGGCGCGGGCGCCCTCGGGGAGGGTCACCGGCGCCACTCCCCGCTCTTCCCGCCGGACTTGGCCAGCAGCCGGACGTCGGTGATGCACGCCCGCGGGTCGACGGCCTTGACCATGTCGACCACGGTGAGCCCGGCGACGGCGACCGAGGTGAGGGCCTCCATCTCCACACCGGTGCGGTCGGCGGTGCGGGCGGTGGCGGTGATCTCCACGGCGTCGTCGGCGACGGTCACGTCGACCGTGACGCCGTGCAGGGCGATGGGGTGGCACAGCGGGACGAGGTCCGGGGTGCGCTTGGCCCCCGCGATGCCGGCGATCCGCGCGACCGCGACGGCGTCGCCCTTGGGCACGCCCTCCCCGCGCAGCAGGGCGACGACCTCGGGGCTGACCAGGACCCGCCCCGCGGCGGTCGCCTCGCGGGCGGTCACGGGCTTGGCGGAGACGTCGACCATGCGGGCGGCCCCGGCGGCGTCGACGTGGGTCAGCCGCGGCTCGGCGAGGGGCGAGTGCACGCCGTCCTCGCGGGTCGGGTTGTCCGCCGTCGGGTCGATGCTGGCGGGGTCACCGGTCACTGGAGCGCTCCTTCGATCAGCACGACGTCCACCTGGGCGCCGGCGGGCAGTTCGGTGACGTCCTCGGGGACGACGACCAGGCAGTTGGCGCGCGCGAGGTGGGCCACCAGGTGCGATCCCGGCCCGCCGACCTGGGAGACCTGGCCGCCGTCGTACCGGCCGCGCAGGAACTGGCGGCGGCCGGCGGGGGAGCGCAGCGGCGCGGTGAGCGTCGCCGGCGCACGGAGCCGTCCCGGGGCCGCGTGGCCCAGCGCGCGGCGCAGCGCCGGGCGGACGAACACCTCGAAGGAGACGAACGAGCTGACCGGGTTGCCGGGCAGCGTGACCACGGGGACGCCGTCGACAGTGCCCGCGCCCTGCGGGCCGCCGGGCTGCATGGCGACCTTGACGAACTCGACGGTGCCCAGGGCCCGGAAGGCGTCCTTGACCACCTCGTAGGCGCCCGCGCTCACCCCGCCGCTGGTGACCAGCAGGTCGGCCGGTCCGTCTCCCCGCCCACCCAGCTCGGCCCGGACGGTGGCGAGGAACTGGTCGACGTCGTCGGGCACGAAGTGCAGCCGCCGGGCCCTGCCGCCGGCGTCCTCCACGGCGGCGACCAGCAGCGCGGAGTTCGACTCGTAGATCTGACCGGGCAGGAGCGGTGCCCCGGGTTCGACCAGCTCGCTGCCGGTGGAGAGCACCAGCACCCGTGGCCGGCGGCGGACCCACACGGTGCGCGCGCCGACGGCGGCGGCCAGGCCCAGCTGGGCGGCGCCGAGCGGGGTCCCGGCGGTGAGGGCGACCGTGCCGGCGGTGATGTCCTCGCCGGCGGCCCGCAGGTGGGTGCCGGCCGCCGGCGCGTCCCGGATCTCCACCGTCTCGGTGCCGCCGTCGGTCAGCTCGACCGGGACGACGACGTCCGCGCCCGCGGGCAGGGGCGCGCCGGTCATGATCCGCTGCACCGTGCCCACGGCCAGGGGGCGGACGTCGGTGCGCCCCGCGGGGATGTCGTCGGCCACGGGCAGCCGGACCGGGGGAGCGGACACCTCCGACCAGCGTGCGGCGTAGCCGTCCATCGCGGAGTTGTCGAAGCCGGGCAGCGCCACCCGGGCCGTCACGTCGCGGGCCAGCACCCGGGTGTGCGCGGCGGCGAGCTCGACCTCCTCCTCGGGCATGGCCGACAGCAGTGCCGCGACGACCGCCTGGTGTTCCTCGACCGTGCGCACGGGGGACATCCTGACCGATCCCCGCCGGACGCACCCCGCGAGGGAGCCGGTGGGGCGGTTCGTCGTCGCCTCGAACGGGTGGGCCGGCCCGCACGCGGTTAGGGTTCGCCCGAACCGAGGTGGGAGGCGGAGGCGTGGCCGAGTTCGAGAAGATGCTGGCGGCGAACGAGCAGTGGGCCCGGGACTTCCCCGGCGAGCTCCCGGTGCGCCCGGCGCGCAAGGTCGCCGTCGTCGCGTGCATGGACTCCCGCATGCCGCTGTTCCCCCTGCTGGGCCTCGCGGTCGGCGACGCGCACGTCATCCGCAACGCCGGCGGGGTGATCACCGAGGACACGATCCGCTCGCTCACCATCTCCCAGCACCTGCTGGGCACCCGCGAGATCGTGCTGGTGCACCACACCGACTGCGGCCTGCAGGCCACCGACGACACCTCCTTCGCCGACCTGGTGGAGCAGGCGACGGGACGCCGGCCCCCGTGGGCCGCCCGCGCCTTCACCGACGCCGAGGCGGACGTGCGCGAGTCCATGCGGCTGCTGCGCGACTCCCCCTACCTGGTGTCCCGGGAGATCTGGGGCAGCGTCTACGACGTCACCACGGGCCGGCTGCGCCAGGTCACGCTGGAGGACTGAGTCCCGGGTCACCCGGGGGGACCGCCCTCGCCGGGAGGGCGGTGGCCGGCCGGCTGGTATCGTGATCGGCTGGCGCGCGGAGCCGGCTGGTGCCCGCGCGCGCTGCACCGTCTCCCGTGCTCGGTGAGGCGATCCCACCAGCCAACCCGACGACGACGGAGGACACGAGCGCCGTGCGCACGTACACCCCCAAGCCCGGCGAGGTCAGCCGGGCCTGGCACGTCATCGACGCCACTGACGTGGTGCTCGGTCGACTCGCCAGCCAGACCGCGATCCTGCTCCGCGGCAAGCACAAGCCCCAGTACGCCCCGCACGTGGACGTCGGCGACTTCGTCGTCATCGTCAACGCCGGCAAGGTGGCGCTGACCGGTTCCAAGCGGGACCAGAAGATCGCCTACCGCCACTCCGGCTACCCGGGCGGCCTCAAGGCCACCCCGGTCGGCGACCAGCTGCGCACGCACCCCGACCGCGTCGTCGAGCGCGCGATCAAGGGCATGCTGCCGCACAACAGCCTGGGCCGTCAGATGCTCAAGAAGCTGAAGGTGTACGCCGGGCCGGAGCACCCGCACGCCGCGCAGCAGCCCCAGACCTACGAGATCAAGCAGGTGGCCCAGTGACCAGCGCACTGACCGTGACCGACGCCGAGGGGCGTCCGGTGCAGACCGTCGGCCGGCGCAAGGAGGCCGTGGTCCGCGTGCGGCTGCTGCCGGGCACCGGCCAGTTCCGGCTCAACGGCCGCACCATCGAGGAGTACTTCCCGAACAAGGTGCACCAGCAGCTCATCCGTGAGCCGTTCGTGATCCTCGAGAAGGCCGAGCAGTACGACGTCGTCGGCATCCTCCGGGGTGGCGGCGTCAGCGGGCAGGCCGGCGCGCTGCGCCTGGCGATCGCCCGCGCCCTGGTCGAGGTCGAGGCCGAGGACCGTCCGGCCCTGAAGAAGGCCGGCTTCCTGACTCGGGACGCCCGCGTCACCGAGCGCAAGAAGTACGGCCTCAAGAAGGCCCGCAAGGCGCCTCAGTACTCGAAGCGCTGACCGGTACGTCCGTGGGTCGCCTGTTCGGGACCGACGGCGTCCGGGGTCGGGCCAACGCCGACCTCACGCCGGAGTTGGCCCTCGCGGTGGCACGTGCCGCCGCTGGCGTGCTCGCCGACCGCGACGGGACCTCGCGTCCCGTCGCGGTCGTCGGCCGCGACCCCCGCGCCAGCGGGGAGATGCTCGAGGCCGCCGTCGTGGCGGGCCTCGCCAGTGCCGGTGCGGAGGTGCTGCGGGCCGGGGTGCTGCCCACCCCGGCGATCGCGCACCTGACCGCGTCCACCGGCGCCGACCTCGGCGTGATGATCTCCGCCAGTCACAACCCGATGCCCGACAACGGCATCAAGCTGTTCAGCCGCGGTGGACACAAGCTGCCCGACGCCCTCGAGGCGTCGATCGAGCAGGTCGTCACCGCCGGTGACACGACCGGCCACCGCCCGACCGGCGCCGGGATCGGCCGTGTCCGCGACCTCGCCGGGGCCGGGGAGACCTACGTCGAGCACCTGCTGTCGACGGTGCCCCGGCCGCTGACCGGCCTGACGCTCGTCGTCGACTGCGCGCACGGGGCCGCGGCCACCGTCGCGCCCGAGGTCTACCGCCGGGCCGGCGCGACCGTCCACGTCATCGGCGGCGAGCCCGACGGCTGGAACATCAACGACGGCATCGGCTCCACCCACCTGGGCCCGCTGACCGAGGCGGTGCGCGCCCACGGCGCCGACCTCGGCATCGCCCACGACGGGGACGCCGACCGCTGCCTCGCGGTCACCGCCGACGGCGAGGTCGTCGACGGCGACGCGATCCTCGCCGTGTGCGCGCTCGCGCTCAAGGAGCGGGGCGAGCTGGCCGGCGACACGGTCGTGGCGACGGTCATGAGCAACCTGGGCTTCCACCACACGATGCGCGCCGCCGGGATCGCGGTGCACACCACCGCCGTCGGCGACCGCTACGTGCTCGAGGCGCTGCGTGACCGCGAGCTGAGCCTGGGCGGCGAGCAGAGCGGGCACCTGGTGTTCCTCGATCACGCCACGACCGGCGACGGCCTGCTCACCGGCCTGTCGCTGCTGTCGCGCATGGCGGCGACCGGCTCGTCCCTGGCCGAGCTGGCATCGGTGGTGCAGCGGCTGCCGCAGACCCTGGTCAACGTCCCGGTGAAGGACCGCCTGGCGGTCGTGGAGAGCGACGCGGTCGCCGACGCGGTCAACGCGTGCGAGGCCGAGCTCGGCGACGAGGGCCGGGTGCTGCTGCGTCCGTCGGGCACCGAGCAGCTGGTGCGCGTCATGGTGGAGGCGCCCACCCAGGAGCAGGCCGACGGCATCGCCGCCCGGCTGGCCGAGGTCGTCGCCGCCGTCGACTGAGCGGCGGCCTCGCCACGAGCCCCGGGGCGGGGGCCGGCGCGGCGCGGCGATCCGGGCCACCGTCGAGTGAGGCGAGCGTCTCGTCACCGGTCCGGGTGAGCGTGCCCGCTCCGGACGGATCGGTCCCGATCCGCCGGTACTCTCGGGACAATGTGCGGAATCGTGGGATACGTCGGCCCGCAGAACGCCCTGGACGTCGTCCTGGAGGGTCTGCGCCGACTGGAGTACCGGGGGTACGACTCGGCCGGGGTCGCCGTCCTCGCTGACGGCGAGATGGCGACGGCGAAGAAGGCCGGCAAGCTCGCGAACCTGGAGAAGGTGCTCGTCGACGAGCCGCTGCCCGCCACCACCATCGGCATCGGGCACACCCGGTGGGCGACCCACGGTGGCCCGACCGACCGCAACGCCCACCCCCACCTGTCGGCCGACGGCAAGGTGGCGGTGATCCACAACGGCATCATCGAGAACTTCGCCGCCCTGCGCGCCGAGTGCGAGGCCACCGGCATCGAGTTCGCCTCCGAGACCGACACCGAGGTCGCCGCGCACCTGCTGGCCGCGACGTACGCCGAGACCCCCGAGGGCCCCGGGCGCCTGGCCGAGGCCATGCGGGCGGTGAGCCGCCGCCTGGAGGGCGCCTTCACGCTGGTCGCCTCGCACGCCGACGAGCCCGACACCCTGGTCGCCTCGCGCCGCAACAGCCCGCTGGTGGTCGGCGTCGGGGACGGCGAGTACTTCCTCGGCTCCGACGTCGCCGCGTTCATCTCCCACACCCGCGAGGCCCGCGAGCTCGGGCAGGACCAGGTCGTCGAGATCGACCGTGTCCGTGGGCTGACGGTCACCGACTTCTCCGGCACGGTCGTCGAGCCGACCGCCTACACCGTCGACTGGGACGCCGAGGCCGCCGAGAAGGGCGGTCACGACTGGTTCATGCTCAAGGAGATCGCCGAGCAGCCGCAGGCGGTCGCCGACACCCTGCTGGGCCGGCTGGGCGACAGCGGTGAGCTCGTGCTCGACGAGGTGCGCCTGTCCGACCAGGAGCTCCGCGAGATCGACAAGGTCTTCGTCGTCTCCTGCGGCACCTCGTACCACGCCGGGCTGATCGCCAAGTACGCCATCGAGCACTGGACCCGCATCCCGGTCGAGGTCGAGGTGGCCAGCGAGTTCCGCTACCGCGACCCGGTCCTCGACCGCTCCACGCTCGTCGTGGTCATCAGCCAGTCCGGCGAGACCATGGACACGCTCATGGCGCTGCGGCACGCCCGCGAGCAGAAGGCCCGCACGCTGGCCATCTGCAACGTCAACGGGTCGACCATCCCGCGCGAGTCCGACGCCGTGCTGTACACCCACGCCGGCCCGGAGATCGCCGTCGCCTCGACCAAGAGCTTCCTGGCGCAGATCGTGGCCTGCTACCTCGTGGGGCTCTTCCTCGCGCAGGTGCGCGGCGTGAAGTTCGACGACGAGGTCGCCGCGATCGTCGCCGACCTGCGCCGCATGCCGGAGGCGGTCCGCGAGGTGCTCACCCAGATGGAGCCGGTCCGCGAGCTGGGCCGCTCGCTGGCCGACGCCGACACGATCCTCTTCCTCGGCCGGCACGTGGCCTTCCCGGTGGCCCTGGAGGGCGCGCTCAAGCTCAAGGAGCTCGCCTACATCCACGCCGAGGGCTTCGCCGCGGGGGAGCTCAAGCACGGCCCGATCGCGCTGATCGACCAGGGCACGCCGGTCGTCGTCGTCGTCCCGTCGCCGCGGGCCCGCGAGTCGGTGCACGGCAAGGTGGTCTCCAACATCCAGGAGGTCCGCGCCCGCGGGGCCCGCACGATCGTGATCGCCGAGGAGGGCGACGAGGACGTCGTCCCGTACGCCGACCACATCATCCGCGTGCCGCAGACGCCGACGCTCATGGCGCCGATCGTGACGACCGTCCCGCTGCAGGTGCTGGCCTGCGAGATCGCCGACACCCGCGGGTACGACGTCGACCAGCCGCGCAACCTGGCCAAGTCCGTCACCGTCGAGTGAGCGGGGGGGGGGGGGGGGGGGGGGGGGGGGGGGGGGGGGGGGGGGGGGGGGGGGGGCGCGCGCGCGGCGCCCCCCCCGCCCCTGCGCGCCCCCCCCCCCCCCCCCCCCCCCCCCCCCCCCCCCCCCCCCCCCCCCCCCCCCCCCCCCCCCCCCCCCCCCCCCCCCCCCCCCCCCCCCCCCCCCACCCGCGGCACGGCAGACTGACCCGGTGATCATCGGGGTCGGGATCGACGTCGTGCCCGTGGACCGCTTCGCCGAGTCGCTGACCCGCACGCCGGGGCTGCGCGACCGCCTGTTCACCGCGGCGGAGCAGAGCACCCCGTCCGGCTCGCCCCGCACCGGCGAGTCGCTGGCCGCCCGTTTCGCCGCCAAGGAGGCGCTGGCCAAGGCCCTCGGGGCGCCCGGCGACCTGCGCTGGCACGACGCGGAGGTCACCGTCGGCGAGCACGGCCGGCCGCACCTGGAGGTCCGCGGCACCGTCGCCGGGCGGGCGGCGCAGCTGGGCGTGAGCTCGTGGCACGTGTCGCTGAGCCACGACGGCGGGATCGCCTCGGCCGTGGTGGTCGCGGAGGGCTTCCCCCGCGCGGAGGACGGCTCGTGATCGGGCTGTACACGGCCGAGGAGGTGCGGGCGGCCGAGGCGCCGCTGTTGGCCGCCACCCGCGAGGGCGTGCTGATGCAGCGGGCCGCGACCGGGCTGGCGACGGTCTGCCTCCAGCTGCTCGGCCGGGCGCACGGTGCCCGGGTGAGCGCGCTCGTGGGCGCCGGCAACAACGGCGGGGACGCGCTCTTCGCCGGGGCGCAGCTGGCCCGGCGCGGCGCGCGGGTGACCGCGGTCCTCCTGGACGCCGAGCGCGCGCACCCCGGCGGCCTGGCGGCGCTGCGAGCCGCCGGCGGCCGGGTCACCGGCCCCGACGGGGCCACCGGGCTGGACCGGGCGGAGCTGGTCCTCGACGGGATCGTCGGCATCGGCGGCACCGGCGGTCTGCGCCCGGCCGCGTCGGCACTGGTCGAGCGCGCCGTGGCCGGGCCGGGGCTGCTGGTCGCGGTCGACGTCCCCAGCGGGGTGGACGCGAGCACCGGCGCCGTCCCGGGAGCGGCGGTCCCGGCGCAGCACACGGTCACCTTCGGCGCGGTCAAGGCCGGGCTGGTGGTGGGGGAGGGGCGCGGCCACGCCGGCGTCGTCCACCTCGTCGACATCGGCCTGGACGCCACGCTGCCGGCGCCGACGGTCCGGCAGCTGACCGACGCCGACGCCGCCGCCCGCACCCGCCCGCCGGCGGCCGAGGACGACAAGTACTCCCAGGGCGTGGTCGGCATCGTGGCGGGGTCCTCGACCTACCCGGGCGCCGGCGTCCTGTGCACCGGGGCGGCGCTGCGCACCCGGCCCGGGCTGGTCCGCTACGCGGGGACGGCGGCCGACGGCGTCCGGGCCGCCTGGCCCGAGGCGATCGTGACCGCCGGTCGCCCGGGGGACGCCGGGCGCGTGCAGGCGTGGGTGGTCGGCCCCGGGATGGGCACCGACGACGACGCCCGCAGCGTGCTGGCGGAGGTGCTGGACACCGACCTGCCGGTGCTGGTGGACGCCGACGCCCTCACGATGGCCGCGCGGCACCCCGAGCTGGTGCGCAGCCGCTCCGCGCCCACGGTGCTCACCCCGCACGACCGGGAGTTCGCCCGCTTCGGGTACGAGGTCGGGACCGACCGGATCGGGGCGGCCCGCCGGCTGGCCGCCGACCTGGGTGCCGTCGTCCTGCTCAAGGGCGAGGCCACGGTCGTCGCCGCGCCCGACGGCACCGCGTTCGTCAACGGCACCGGCACCCCGTGGCTGGCCACGGCCGGCACCGGTGACGTGCTGTCCGGCATCGGCGGGGCGCTGCTGGCCACCGGCCTGCCCGCGGTGGAGGCGGCCGCCGTCGCGGCGCACGTGCACGGGCGGGCGGGGCAGGTGGCCGCGGAGGAGGGGCCGCTGGTCGCCGGCGACCTGGTCCGCCGGCTGCCCGCGACGCTGGCCCGCCTGCACCGGTGGCCCCGAGGCGGCCTGGGAGACTGGGGGACGTGACCGAGCGTGCGAGGTCACGCGGAGACGGAGCACGGACCGGCACGTCTCCGACCAGCGCCAGCGAGGAGTGGACGTGACGAACGCAGCCCGAGCCGAGGTCGTCGTCGACCTCGACGCCATCGCGGCCAACACCGCCGTGCTGCGCGAGCGGGTCGGCCGGCCGCTGATGGCCGTGGTCAAGGCCGACGGCTACGGGCACGGCCTGGTGCCCGCGGCCCGGGCGACGCTGGCCGGTGGCGCCGACGCGCTCGGTGTGGCGGTGGTCGAGGAGGCCCTGGCGCTGCGGGCCGCCGGGGTGACGGCGCCGGTGCTGGCGTGGCTGAACGGGCCCGGTGAGGACTTCGCGGCCGCGCTGGCCGCCGACGTCGAGGTCTCGGTCAACGCCGTCTGGGGCCTGGCCGAGGTGGTGGCCGCGGCCCGGGCCACCGGCCGCACCGCACGCCTGCACCTGAAGGTCGACACCGGCCTGTCCCGGGGCGGGGCGACGCCGGAGCAGTGGCCGGACCTCGTCGCTGCCGCCGCCCGCGCGCAGGCCGACGGCGACGTGGAGGTGGTCGGGCTGTGGAGCCACCTGGCGTACGCCGACGCTCCCACGCACCCGACGATCGGGCTGCAGGTGGGGGTCTTCGAGCAGGCCGTGGCCGTCGCCCGCGACGCCGGCCTCACCGGTGCCCGACGGCACCTGGCCAACTCCGCGGCGACCGTGGCCCTGCCCGACACCTGGTTCGACATGGTCCGTCCCGGCGTCGCCCTGTACGGGCTGGACCCGCTGGGCGGGGACCCCGCGGACCACGGGCTGCGCCCGGCGATGACCGTGCAGGCGCGGGTCCTGCTCACCAAGCGGGTGCCCGCCGGGGTCGGGGTCTCCTACGGGCACACCTACTCGCCCCGGAACGAGACGACGCTGGCCGTGGTGCCGGTGGGCTACGCCGACGGCGTGCCGCGCGCTGGGGGCAACCGGGCGCCGGTGCTGGCCGGCGGCCGGCAGCGGACCATCGCCGGTCGCGTGTGCATGGACCAGTTCGTGCTGGACGTCGGCGACGACGCGGTGGCCCCGGGCGACCCCGTCGTCCTGTGGGGGCCGGGGGCCGGCGGGGAGCCGACCGCGCAGCAGTGGGCCGACGCGGTCGAGACCATCCACTACGAGCTGGTCGCCCGCATCGGCGGCCGGTTCGTGCGCCGCCACGTCGGCTCGGCGGGCGCGGTCTGATGGCGGCGGCCAGGAAGCACCCGGCGAGGAGGTCCCCGGCGAAGGGGCACGGGGCCAAGGGGCTGCCCACCCACCGCGCCGGCATCGTCGGCGCGGTGCTCGGCCTGGCCGCGGCCGGCACGGCCGTCGGGGTCGCGGTCAGCCGGGCCGCGGCACGCCGGGTCGGCGCCGAGCGGCTCGGCTCGGCGGCTGGGCTGCCGCCGGGGCGCACCGACGCCGAGCTGCGCGGGGACGACCCGCTGGGCGCTGCCTCCCGGCCGGCCGACCGCACCGCGCTGGTGCAGGCGGACGACGGCGTGCTGCTGCACGTGGAGGAGGTCGGCCCGACCGACGCGCCGCTGACCGTGGTCTTCGTGCACGGCTACACGCTGTCGATGGCGGCGTGGACCTTCCAGCGACGGACCCTGGCCGCCGAGCTGGCCACCGCCAACGGCTCCCGCCCGGAGGCGCGGCTGGTCTTCTACGACCAGCGGGGCCACGGCGCCTCCGGTCGCGGCACCGCCGAGCACGCGACGGTGGATCAGCTGGGCCGCGACCTGGAGGCGGTGCTCCGGGCACGGGTGCCCACCGGCCCCGTCGTCCTGGTGGGTCACTCCATGGGTGGCATGACCGTCATGTCCCTGGCGGCGCTGCGAGCGGAGCTGTTCGGCACGCGCGTCGTGGCCGCGGCGCTGCTGAGCACCTCGAGCGGCAACCTCGCCGACCTCGACTTCGGCATGCCGGAGTTCCTCACCCGGGTGCGCGCGGCCCTCCTGCCGGTCGCGGCGTTCACCATGCGCCGCCGGCCGGCTCTCGCGGAGCGGACCCGCCGGCTCGCCGCCGACCTGATCTCGCACGTCACGTGGTCGCTGTCGTTCGCCTCGGCCGACGTCGACCCGGCGCTGGGCCGCTACGTCGACTCGATGATCGCCGGCACGCCGGTCGAGGTGATCGCGGAGTTCTACCCGGCGCTGGCCGGCCTGGACGAGAGCGGGTCGCTGGAGCCGCTGCGCGCCGTCCCGACCCTCGTGCTGACCGGCGCGAAGGACACCCTCATCCCCAGCGCCCACAGCGCCGCGATCGTCGAGCTGCTGGGCGGGGCGGACGCGCCGGGCGTGGAGTACGTCGTCGTCCCCGACGCCGGGCACATGGTGCCGCTGGAGAAGCCCGACGAGGTGACCGGTGCCCTGTCCGCGCTGCTGCGCCGGGTGGTGGCCGAGCGTCGCGCGGTGCCGGGCCGATGACCCGGCCGCGCCCGCCCCGGTTCGACGCCGCCGCGGAGGAGGTGGCCCGCGTGGCCGCCGCCGCCCCGGACTGGGACGCGCTGGCCGCCGCGGCCCGGCCCTGCGTCGCCTGCCCGGAGCTCGCCGCCACCCGGCAGCACGTCGTGGTCGGCGACGTCCCGGCCGGCCGGCCGCGCCTGGCCCTGGTCGGCGAGGCGCCCGGCGCGCAGGAGGACGAGACCGGCCGTCCCTTCGTCGGGAGGTCCGGCGCGCTGCTCGACCAGCTGCTCGCCGAGGCGGGGCTGGACCGCGGGCAGGCCGCCGTCCTCAACGTGGTGAAGTGCCGCCCCCCGGGCAACCGGACGCCGAAGGCGCCGGAGGTGGCCCGCTGCAGCGGCTGGCTGCGGCGCCAGCTGGAGCTGCTCGACCCGCCGGTGGTCGTGGCGCTGGGGCTGTCCTCGGCCAAGTGGTTCCTCGGCCCCCGCACGGTGCTGGCCGAGGTCCGCGGGCGTCCGCACGAGGTCGAGGGCCGGGCCGTCTGGGCCACCTACCACCCGTCGGCGGCGATCCGCTTCGGGCCCGAGGGGGCTCCGCGGGCCGGGCTGCTGGCCGACCTGACCGCGGTCGCCGGGAGCCTGTCGTGAGGCGCGAGCACGTCCTGCCCACCCCCGAGGACACCCGGGCGCTGGGCGCGGCCCTGGCCGGCCTGGCCCGCCCCGGTGACCTGGTGGTGCTGGTCGGGCCGCTGGGGGCGGGCAAGACCGCGCTCACCCAGGGCCTCGGGCAGGCCCTGGGTGTCCGGGAGCCGGTCACCTCGCCGACGTTCGTCATCGCCCGGGTGCACCGCGGCGGCCGGCTGCCGCTGGTGCACGTCGACGCCTACCGGCTGGGCAGCGTGGCCGACGTCGACGACCTGGACCTCGACGCCTCCACCGAGGAGTCGGTGACCGTGGTCGAGTGGGGCCAGGGCCTGGTCGAGCGGCTGGCCGACGAGCACCTCGAGGTGCGGCTGGACCGGCGCGACGACGACGTCCGCACCGCGGTGCTGGTGCCGCACGGCCCCGGCTGGGAGCAGCGCCTCGACGGCGCCTCGTGAACGTCCGGGTCGAGCTGGTCCCGCTGGACGCCGCGACACTGCGCGCCCTCGCCGACGGCGACCTCGCCGCGGCCGAGGCCGGCGCGCCGGTGCCGCTCAGCCGGTACCTGGCCGGGCCGGAGTGCCGCCCGGTGTGGGCGCTGCGGGCGGCCCAGGTGGTCGCCGACCCGCCCAGCGCCGACTGGGTCACGCGGGTGGTCTGGGACCCCGACCGCCGCGTGGCCGTCGGGCGGGCCGGCTTCCACGGGCCGCCCGACGCCGCGGGCACGGTCGAGGTCGGCTACTCGATCGACCCCGAGCACCGCCGGCGGGGGTACGCGCGGGCGGCGCTGCGGGCCCTGCTCGACCGGGCGGCCGCCGACCCGCACGTCACGACGGTGCGCGCCTCGGTGGGGCCGTGGAACGCCGCCTCCCGGGACCTCGTGCTCGCCGCCGGCTTCGTCGCGGTGGGGGAGCAGGTCGACGACGAGGACGGACCGGAGATCGTCTACGAGGTGCCCGCCGGGGCTCACCTAGGCTGAGCGGTCGTGCTGGTCCTCGCCCTCGACACCGCCACGCCGACGCTCGTCGCCGGCCTCGCCCGGTGGTGCCCGGACGGCGCGACGGAGGTGCTGGCCGAGCGCTCGGTGCCCTCGGGCAACCGGCACGCCGAGCTGCTCACCGTCGCGGTCACCGAGGTGCTCGCCGAGGCCGGCCGCACGGTGGCCGACCTCGACGCGGTGGTGACCGGGCTGGGGCCCGGGCCGTTCACCGGCCTGCGGGTCGGGGTGGTCACCGCCGCCGCGCTGGCCGACGCGCGCGGCGTGCCCGCGGTCGGCGTCTGCTCGCTCGACGCGGTCGGGTCCGGAGCCCGGACCGTGGTCACCGACGCCCGTCGCAAGGAGGTCTACTGGGCCGCCTACGGGCCCGACGGCGCGCGCGTCGACGGGCCCGGCGTGGTGCGCCCGGAGGAGCTCCCCGTCGCCGGCCCGGTGGTGGGCGACGCCCGGTTCGCCGAGCGGCTGGGCGTGCCCGTCACCCCGGCCGACGTGACGACGGCGGGCCTGCTGCGGGCCGCGGCCGCCCAGCTGGCCGATCCGTCGTCCGCCGCACCGCTGGTGCCGCTGTACCTGCGCCGTCCGGACGCCGTCCCGCCGACGACCTTCAAGCCGGTGACCACCGCGTGAGCGCCCGGCTGCGGCCGATGCGGCCGGCCGACCTCGGCGCCGTCCTGGAGCTGGAGGAGGAGCTGTTCGCCCCCGACACCTGGACCGCGGCGATGTACCGCGACGAGCTGGCCCGCACCGACACCCGGTACTACCTGGTGGCCGAGGACGGCGACCGCGTCGTCGGGTACGCGGGCCTGATCGCCTACGACGACGAGGCGCACGTGGCCACCATCGGGGTGGCCGGCGACCGGCAGGGCGAGGGCATCGGGGCCGCGCTGTTGGACGCGCTGCTCGCCGAGGCCGACCGGCGCAGCCCGGTGGTGCTGCTGGAGGTGCGCGCCGACAACGAGCGGGCCCAGGGCCTGTACCGGCGGCGCGGGTTCACCGAGATCGGCCGGCGCCGGGGCTACTACCAACCGAGCGGCGCCGACGCCGTGGTGATGAGGCGGGAGAAGCTGTGAGCGGGGTGGGTGGGGACGCGATCGTCCTCGGGTTCGAGACCTCCTGCGACGAGACCGGGGTCGGCCTCGTCCGCGGGCAGACGCTGCTGTCGGACGCCCTGGCCACGTCGATGGCCGAGCACGAGCGCTTCGGCGGGGTCGTGCCGGAGATCGCCTCCCGGGCGCACCTGGAGGCGATGGTGCCCACCGTGCACCGCGCCCTGGCCGAGGCGGGCGTGCAGGCCTCCGACGTCGACGCGGTCGCGGTGACCGCCGGGCCGGGCCTCACCGGCGCGCTGCTGGTCGGGCTGGCGGCCGCCAAGGCCTACGCGCTGGCGCTGGGCAAGCCGCTGTACGGGGTGAACCACCTGGCCGCGCACGTCGCCGTCGACGAGCTGCAGCACGGCCGGCTGGCCGAGCCGTCGCTGGCGCTGCTGGTCTCCGGCGGGCACAGCTCGCTCCTGCTGGTGCCCGACCTCGCCCGCGAGGTGCAGTCCCTGGGCCGCACCGTCGACGACGCGGCGGGGGAGGCCTTCGACAAGGTCGCCCGCGTGCTCGGCCTGCCCTTCCCGGGTGGTCCGCCGATCGACCGGGCCGCGCGCGAGGGCGACCCCGCGGCGATCGACTTCCCCCGCGGGCTCACCGGCCCCCGCGACGCGCCGTACGACTTCTCGTTCTCCGGCCTGAAGACCGCCGTCGCCCGGTGGGTGGAGGCCCGCCAGCGGGCGGGGGAGCCGGTGCCGGTGGCCGACGTCGCGGCGTCCTTCCAGGAGGCGGTCGCCGACGTCCTGACGAGGAAGGCCGTGCGCGCCTGCCGGGACCACGGCGTGGACCACCTGGTGCTCGGCGGCGGGGTGGCGGCCAACTCCCGGCTGCGCGCGCTGGCCGAGGAGCGCTGCGCCGCGGCCGGCATCGTGCTGCGGGTGCCCAGCCCGCGGCTGTGCACCGACAACGGCGCGATGGTGGCCGCGCTCGGCTCCCGGCTGGTGGAGGCCGGCGTGGCCCCGTCGGCGCCGGACGTCGGCGCGGACAGCTCCCTGCCGATCGAGGTCGTCACCCGGTAGGGCCGCTGCCGCCACCGCTCGCGGGCCCGCGGCGGACCCTGCCGGGGTCGCCTAGGTGGGGCCGCAGACCAGGGCGGTGGGGGCGCCGGCGACCCGGGTGACGACGACGACCGCCGTGCCCGTGCCCGGCCCGCGCAGCTGCCGGGCCAGCTGCTCGGGCTCGATCGCCGAGCCGCGCTTCTTCACCACGACCCGCCCCACCCCGCGGGCCCGGAGCAGTGCCCTGAGCCGCTTGAGGTTGAACGGCAGCACCTCGTCCACCCGGTACGAGGCCACCCAGGGGGAGCCGGTGGGGGCGTCCGAGGTCAGGTAGGCGATGGTCGGGTCGACCAGCGTGGCGTCCAGGTCGGCGGCGACCAGGGAGACCAGCCCCGACCGGATCACCGCCGGGTCGGGCTCGTGCAGCCAGCCGCGCACCGGGCCCACCGGTGCCGGGCCCGGGTCGGCGTCCGCGGTGAGCTCGAGGACGGCGCCGTCGCGCACCAGCGCGGCGCGCCGCCACGTCGTCGACAGCGCCCGCCCCCACAGCAGCGCCTCGACGATCGAGCCGCCGGCCGACACCCACTCCGCCTCGACGCCGGCCGGCACCCGGTCGTGGTCCAGGCCCGGCGCCACCTTCACCACGGCGTGCGGCACGCGGTCCAGCAGCGCGGCGACCGTCGACCAGGGCGGTGACCACCGGTCGGGGTCCAGCTGCCGTCGTCCGCCGGCCCGGCGGGCGGGGTCCAGGACGGCGGCGGCGCACCCGGCCACCGTGCCGTCGGCGGCCGCGGCCACCAGGTCGACGACGTCGGCGTCGCGCACCGTGACCCGGTCGGCGACACCCAGGGCGGCGACGTTGGCGGCGGTCAGCTCCCGGGCCAGCGGGTCGCGGTCGACGGCGACCACGGAGGCGCCGGCCCGGGCGAGGGCCACGGTGTCGGTCCCGGACGCGCAGCCGAGGTCGGCGGCCGTGCGCGGGTCCCGGCCCAGCAGGCGGGCCGCCCGGCGGGCGGCCAGCGCCGGCCGGCCGGCCTGCTCCAGGGTGTCGGCGGTGAGGAACAGGACGTCGGCGTCGGCGCCGAACACCGGCCGGGCCCGAGCCCGCAGGCGGGCCAGCTCCCACGCCGGCCCGGCGTGCTGCGCGCCGACCTCGGCGCGCAGCCGGCCCAGGCCGCCCAGGAGGTCCGCGCCCCCGGCGAGCAGGTCCGCCGCCCGGCGGGCCGCCGCGGCACCCTCCGGCGTGCGCAGCCACCTGAGCTGGGCCAGCGCGTCGGGAGGTGACTCGGCGGGCACGGGGACAGCGTGACGCACGGGTCCGTACCCCGGTCCGGTGACCCGGTTGAGCGGCTGGCACTCTCATGGGTAGAGTGCCAATCGACACGGGCAGGCGCCTGACCCCCGCGACGGCAGGCCCGGCCCCCGTGCCACAGCATCAGCACCGACCCACCAGCCGTCCGACACCGAAGGGGGCGTCGCCGACGTGACGACCGCTACCAAGGTCACCATCAAGCCGCTGGAGGACCGTGTCGTGGTCCAGGCCAACGAGGCCGAGACCACCACCGCCTCCGGCCTGGTCATCCCGGACACCGCCAAGGAGAAGCCCCAGGAGGGCACCGTCGTCGCCGTGGGCCCCGGCCGCGTCGACGACAACGGCAACCGCGTCCCGCTCGACGTCAAGGTCGGCGACGTGGTCATCTACTCCAAGTACGGCGGCACCGAGGTCAAGTACGCCGGCGAGGAGTACCTGGTGCTCTCCGCCCGCGACCTGCTCGCCGTCGTGGAGAAGTAGAAGGACCCCGTCCTCCTCATCCCTCGCGAGCTCGGGACGAGCCTCGGGACGGGGCCAGCGCCTGGTCCCGTCCCGAGGGCGACCTGCCTCTGCACCGACCGCCCCGGCGACCCGAACACCGGGTCCCGGGGCGGTCGTCGTCCGACCCCCTGAACTCCCGTATCGGAAGGGCCCCATGGCCAAGATCATCAAGTTCAACGAGGACGCCCGCCGCGCGCTCGAGCGCGGTGTGGACAAGCTCGCCGACGCCGTCAAGGTGACCCTCGGCCCGCGCGGCCGCAACGTCGTCCTCGACAAGAAGTTCGGCGCGCCCACGATCACCAACGACGGCGTGACCATCGCCCGCGAGGTCGAGCTCGAGGACCCGTACGAGAACCTCGGCGCCCAGTTGGCCAAGAACGTCGCCACCAAGACCAACGACGTCGCCGGTGACGGCACCACCACCGCGACGGTGCTGGCCCAGGCCCTGGTGCACGAGGGCATGCGCAACGTCGCCGCCGGCGCGGGCCCCATGGCCCTCGGGACCGGCATGCGCGCCGCCGCCGAGGCCGTCTCCCGGGCCCTCGACGAGGTCGCGATCCCCGTTGCCGACCAGGCCGCCATCGCCGGCGTCGCCACGATCTCCGCGCAGGACGCCGAGGTCGGCCGGCTGATCAGCGAGGCCATGGAGAAGGTCGGCAAGGACGGCGTCATCACCGTCGAGGAGAGCAACACCCTCTCCACCGAGCTCGACGTGACCGAGGGCGTGCAGTTCGACAAGGGCTACCTCTCGCCCTACTTCGTCACCGACCAGGAGGCGATGGAGGCCGTCCTCGACGACGCCCTCGTCCTGCTGGTCAGCGGCAAGATCAGCGCCCTGGCCGACCTGCTCCCGCTGCTGGAGAAGGTGCTGTCCACCGGCGCCCGGCCGCTGCTCATCGTCGCCGAGGACGTCGAGGGCGAGGCGCTGTCCACCCTCGTCGTCAACTCGATCCGGAAGACGATCAAGGTCGTCGCCGTCAAGTCGCCGTACTTCGGCGACCGGCGCAAGGCGTTCATGACCGACCTCGCCGTCGTCACCGGCGGTCAGGTGGTCAGCGAGGACGTCGGCCTCAAGCTCGACCAGGTCGGCCTGGAGGTGCTCGGCACCGCGCGTCGCATCACCGTCGACAAGGACAACACCACCATCGTCGACGGCGGCGGCACGTCGCAGGCCATCGGCGACCGCGTGGCCCAGATCCGGCGCGAGATCGAGGCGACCGACTCCGACTGGGACCGCGAGAAGCTGCAGGAGCGGCTGGCCAAGCTCGCCGGCGGCATCGGCGTCATCCGCGTCGGTGCGGCGACCGAGGTCGAGATGAAGGAGAAGAAGCACCGCATCGAGGACGCCATCGCCGCCACCCGCGCCGCGGTGGAGGAGGGCGTCGTCCCCGGTGGTGGCTCGGCGCTCGTGCACGCGGCCGCCGCGATCGACTCCCTCGACCTCTCCGGTGACGAGCTGACCGGCGCCCGCGCCGTCCGTGCCGCCCTCGACGCCCCGCTGGTGCGGATCGCCGAGAACGCCGGCTTCGAGGGCCGGGTCGTCGTGGCCAAGGTGCGCGAGGCGGGCACGGGTACCGGCTTCAACGCCGCGACCGGCGAGTACGGCGACCTGGCCGCCCAGGGCGTCATCGACCCGGTCAAGGTCACCAAGGCCGCGCTGGGCAACGCCGTCTCGATCGCCGCGATGGTGCTGACCACCGACTCCGCCGTCGTCGAGGCTCCCGAGGAGGAGCACGACCACGCCGGCGCCGGGCACCACACCCACGGCCACTCGCACGGCCACGGGCACAGCCACTGAGGCAGCCCCACGACGATCAGGTGAGCTGATCGTCCCGGCTCCTGCCGCACACCTGGTGGTGCGGCAGGAGCCGGACCGTGCGGGGAGGACGTCGTCCCGCCCCCGCACGCACAGAGGGCCGGTCCAGCAGCTGCTGGACCGGCCCTCTGCCGTGTCTGGAGGGGGATCAGACCCCCGCGGCGACGGCGGCGGGCTCCGCGGCGATCAGCCGGGCCCGCTCCTCCTCGCTCATGCCGCCCCACACGCCGTACGGCTCGCGGACGGACAGCGCGTGCTTGAGGCACGCGTCGATGACGGGGCAGCGGGCGCACACGGCCTTGGCAGCCGCCTGGCGCCGGGCCCGGGCCGGGCCGCGCTCGCCGTCCGGGTGGAAGAACAGGGCCGTGCTCTCGCCACGGCAGGCTCCGTGCAGCTGCCAGTCCCAGACCTCGGCAACAGGGGTGGGGAGTCGGCGGATGTCGGCCATGAAGGTCCTCCTCGGCTCGGTGCGGGCCGGAGAAGGCGGTCCGGCTGCAAGGGGCCCGGTGCCCGAGGCCTCTGCGGGTCAAACACACCGTGACCCTGCATTTTCACGGTTCCCGTCTCCCCCCGCTGGGTGAGAGCCGCTGTCCTCACGCCCTGCACTCGATCAAGGTGGCTGCAGGTCGTGCCGAACTCCGGCGTGGGACACCCCACGGAGCGTCGGCACTGCCGGTGGCGACGGCGGTGCCCCGGGTGGGGTCTCCCGCCCGAGCGACACCCGGCCGGGGGATCCGGGCGGTGGGACCCGGTCGGCACCGCGCGGCCGGGAGAGCGAGGAGCAGGCGTGATCGACGACAGGATGCGCGGCCCGGGCCAGGGCACGACGACCGTGTGGGTCTACGACGAGCGTCGGCGGGTCCGCGACGACATCGCGGGCCGGCTGGTGGCGCTGCCGTTCGTGGGCCGGGTGGAGGTCGTCGGTGACGCCGCCGCCCTCATGTCCCGGCTGGCCACCCGACTGCCCGACGTGCTGCTCGTGGGCACCCAGCGGGCGCTGGACTCGGGCCTGACCGTCGCCACGCAGGCGCTGCGGGCCCACCCCCGGCTGCCCGTGCTGGTGCTCGGCGCCCCCGACGACGCCGAGAGCGTGCGGGCCGCCGTCGCGGTCGGTGCGCGCGGCTACCTGCGCTGGGACGCCACCGCCCTCGAGATGGGCCTGGGCCTGTCCCGGGTCGGCCTGCGGGTCGACGGCCGGGGCCCGGCCCCCGCGATCCCGCACCAGCCGGTGCCGCTGGCATCGGTCGGTGCCGCCACCGCCGGTCCCGCGTGGAGCGGTGCCACCCCGCTGGCCGGGGCCGCCCCGACGACGGTGCGCTCCACGGTGCGCGAGCCGGCAGCGGTCAGCCTGTCGATGCGCGAGATGCAGGTGCTCACCGGCATGAGCCAGGGCAAGAGCAACGCCCAGATCGGCCGTGAGCTCTACCTGTCCGAGGACACCATCAAGACCCACGCCCGGCGGCTGTTCCGCAAGCTGGGTGCGAAGGACCGCGCCGAGGCGGTGGCCACCGGCTTCCGCCGCGGCATGATGCAGTGACCCCGCGGCCCTGAGGGGCCGCGACGACGAGAGCCCCCGGTGCGCACGCGCCGGGGGCTCTCGTCGTGCCGGCTCCGGGCTGCGGACGGCACGTGGCCGGGGCGCGGCCCTCTCTCAGTCGTCGCGGGCGTGCTTGCCGGCGCGGCCGCTGCCGCCGGGCTCCTCGCGCTCGGCCAGGGCGGCGATCCCGTCGGCGTACCCGCTGGCGTAGTCCCAGCTGACGTAGTCGTCGGGGTCGGGGTCGAACGGCGGCTCGTGGCGGCCGGTCTGCCCCTCCTCGAGCAGCTGGCGCAGGTTGGCCTGCATGAGCGCCCAGTCGACGTGGTGTTCCTCGTCGCAGTCGGGGCAGTCCACGACGATGCCCTTGATGCCGGTGGGCTCCAGCAGGGTGCGGAACACCTCCAGTTCGGC
This sequence comes from Geodermatophilus sp. SYSU D00079, assembly GCF_054050635.1. Taxonomy (NCBI): domain Bacteria; kingdom Bacillati; phylum Actinomycetota; class Actinomycetes; order Geodermatophilales; family Geodermatophilaceae; genus Geodermatophilus; species Geodermatophilus sp. SYSU D00079. The sequence continues at coordinate 180,447 of NZ_JBJGZS010000004.1, forward strand.
GAGGTCGTCCAGGACGCCGGCCCGCTCCTCCATGGTCAGCGGCGGCGGACCTGGCTGGTCGGCGGGCCCGAAGTCGGGCCCGGATGCGTCGTCCCACGTACTCACGGCTCCCACGGTAGTGGCCTGACGGGCATCACATCGAGCGCGCGGTGTCGCCGCCTACGATCGAGAGGAGGCTCCCGCGCGCCCACCAGGGCGCCGGCCGATCCGGAGGGGTGGCGGCTTCGATGCAGCCCGACGAGTTCGTTCCCGAGCTGCCGGCGAAGTTCGCGCCGCTCGGGTTGACCTACGACGACGTCCTGCTGATCCCGGGTGCGTCCGACGTCGTGCCGGCCGAGGTGGACACCAGCAGCCAGCTCACGCGGGGCATCCGGCTGGCCGTGCCGCTGGTCTCCAGCGCGATGGACACCGTCACCGAGGCGCGCATGGCCATCGCCATGGCGCGGGTCGGCGGTGTCGGCGTCCTGCACCGCAACCTCGCCGCCGAGGAGCAGGCCGGCCAGGTCGACCTGGTCAAGCGCTCCGAGGCCGGCATGGTGACCAACCCGGTCACCTGCTCGCCGGACAACACCCTCGCCGAGGTCGACGCGCTGTCGGCGCGCTACCGCATCTCCGGTGCCCCCGTGGTCGACGCCGACGGCGTCCTCGTGGGCATCGTGACCAACCGCGACATGCGGTTCGAGACCGACCAGTCGGTGCTGGTCCGCGACGTGATGACGCCGATGCCGCTGGTGACCGCCCCGGTGGGGGTCGACCCCGACACCGCGCTGGCCCTGCTACGCAAGAACAAGATCGAGAAGCTGCCGCTGGTGGACGACGCCGGCCGGCTGCGCGGGCTGATCACCGTCAAGGACTTCGTCAAGCGCGACCAGTACCCCCACGCCACCAAGGACGTCGACGGCCGGCTCGTGGTCGGCGCGGCGCTCGGCGTGGGCGAGGACGCCTACAAGCGGGCCGGGCTGCTGGTCGACGCCGGGGTCGACGTGCTCGTCGTCGACACCGCCCACGGCCACCAGCGCGCGGTGCTGGACATGGTCGCCCGGGTGAAGAAGGACTTCGCCACCGTCGGCCACGGCGTCCAGGTGGTGGGCGGCAACGTCGCCACCCGCGCCGGTGCGCAGGCGCTCGTCGACGCGGGCGTGGACGCGGTCAAGGTCGGCGTCGGGCCCGGCTCCATCTGCACCACCCGGGTGGTCGCCGGCGTCGGCGTCCCCCAGGTCACCGCCATCTACGAGGCCGCGCTGGCCGCCCGGCCGGCCGGCGTCCCGGTCATCGCCGACGGCGGCCTGCAGTACTCCGGTGACATCGCCAAGGCGCTGGTGGCCGGGGCGTCGACGGTGATGATCGGCGGGCTGTTCGCCGGTGTCGAGGAGGCGCCGGGCGAGCTGGTGTTCGTCAACGGCAAGCAGTACAAGACCTACCGCGGCATGGGGTCGCTGGGCGCGATGCAGAAGCGCGGCAACCAGTCCTACAGCCGCGACCGCTACTTCGCCGACGACGTCCTCTCCGACGACAAGCTCGTCCCCGAGGGCATCGAGGGCCAGGTGCCCTACCGGGGCCCGCTGGCCGGCGTGGCCCACCAGCTCGTCGGCGGCCTGCGCGCCTCCATGGGCTACGCGGGCGCACAGACCGTGGAGGACCTGCAGGAGCGCGGTCAGCTGACCCGCATCACCTCGGCGGGCCTGGTCGAGAGCCACCCCCACGACATCCAGATGACCGTCGAAGCACCCAACTACCGGGGCCGGTGACCGGAATGCCCACGCGTGACACCGTCGAGATCGGGCTGAACCGCTTCGCCCGCCGCGGCTACGACCTCGACGAGGTCTCGATCGTGCCCTCGCGGCGCACCCGGGACGTCGACGACGTCTCGACCGCCTGGCAGATCGACGCCTTCCGCTTCGACATCCCGCTGGTGACCAGCCCCTCGGACGCCGTCGTCAGCCCCTCGACGGCGATCGCCGTCGGGCAGGCCGGTGGGCTCGGCGTGCTCAACGCCGAGGGCCTGTGGACCCGCTACGACGACCCCACCCCGGTCTACCGCCGGATCCGCGAGTCCGCGGCAGAGGGCGCCCCGCCGGTGTCGGTGCTGCAGGACGTCTACGGCGAGCCGGTGAAGCCGGACCTGATCACCGCGCGGATCAAGGAGATGCGCGACGCGGGGGTGACCACCGCCGTCCGGGTCTCCCCCCAGCACACCCAGCAGCTGGCGCCGGCGGTGCTGGCGGCCGGGGTGGACCTGCTGGTCATCCAGGGCACGATCGTCTCCGCCGAGCACGTCACCACGCAGGGCGGTGCGCTCAACCTCAAGGAGTTCATCGCCGACCTCGACGTCCCGGTGATCGTGGGCGGTGCGGCGAACTACCAGACCGCGCTGCACCTCATGCGCACCGGCGCCGCCGGCGTGATCGTGGGCGTGGGCGCCGACAGCTTCTCCACCGGTGACGCGGTCATGGGGGTCCGGGTGCCACTGGCCAGCGCGATCGTCGACGCCGCCGCCGCCCGCCGGGACTACCTCGACGAGACCGGTGGCCGGTACGTGCACGTGATCGCCAACGGCCGCATCGAGACCAGCGGCGCGATCGCCCGGGCCCTGGCCTGCGGCGCCGACGCCGTCCAGGTCGGTGAGCCGCTGCGCGCGGCGGCCGAGGCACCCGGTGGTGGCATCTGGTGGGACTCGGTCGCGGCGCACCCGCGGCTGCCCCGCGGCGGTGTGTCGGCGCCGATCCCGCCGGCCGGATCGCTGCACGACGTGCTCCTCGGCGCCGCGCAGACCGCCGACGGGCGGACCAACCTGTTCGGCGCGCTGCGCCGCACCATGGCCAAGACCGGCTACCGGGACCTCAAGGAGTTCCAGCGGGTCGACCTCGTGATCGGCGGCCGGGGCGACTGATGGAGTTCCCGACCGTCCTGGTCGTCGACTACGGCGCCCAGTACGCCCAGCTGATCGCCCGGCGGATCCGCGAGGCCGGCGTGTACTCGGAGATCGTGCCCTCCGACGTCCCGGCGGAGGAGATCGTCGCCCGCAAGCCGGCGGCGATCGTGCTGTCCGGCGGGCCGTCGAGCGTCTACGCCGAGGGCGCCCCGCAGGTGGACCCGACGCTGTTCGAGGCCGGCGTCCCGGCGTTCGGCATCTGCTACGGCTTCCAGGCGATGGCGCAGAGCCTCGGCGGGACGGTCGCGCACACCGGCGACCGCGAGTACGGGGGCACCCCGCTGACGGTCACCACGCAGGGCCGGCTGTTCGGCACGCTGCCGGTCGAGCAGTCGGTGTGGATGAGCCACGGGGACGCCGTCAGCGCCGCGCCCCCCGGGTTCACCGTGACCGCCACCTCCACCGGCGCTCCCGTCGCCGCCTTCGAGGACGTCGACCGCAAGCTCGCCGGCGTCCAGTTCCACCCCGAGGTGCGGCACACCGCGCACGGGCAGACGGTGCTCGAGCACTTCCTGTTCGACATCGCCGGGCTCGAGCCGACCTGGACGATGGCCAACGTCGTCGAGGAGCAGGTGGAGCGCATCCGTGCCCAGGTCGGCGACCGGCGGGCGCTGTGCGCACTGTCGGGCGGCGTGGACTCCGCGGTCGCCGCGGCGCTCGTCCAGCGGGCCATCGGCGACCGGCTGACCTGCGTGTACGTCGACCACGGGCTGATGCGCGAGGGCGAGACCGAGCAGATCGAGCGGGACTTCGTCGCCGTCACCGGCGCGGACCTGCGGGTGGTCGACGCCCGCGACCAGTTCCTCGACGCGCTGGCCGGGGTGAGCGACCCGGAGCAGAAGCGGAAGATCATCGGCCGGGAGTTCATCCGCGTCTTCGAGCAGGCCGCCCTCGACGTCGTCTCCGACGCGAAGGCGCACGGTGAGACCGTCGACTTCCTCGTGCAGGGCACGCTCTACCCCGACGTCGTCGAGTCCGGCGGCGGCACCGGGACGGCCAACATCAAGAGCCACCACAACGTCGGCGGCCTGCCCGAGGACCTCACCTTCACCCTCGTCGAGCCGCTGCGCACGCTGTTCAAGGACGAGGTGCGCGAGGTGGGCCTGCAGCTCGGCCTGCCCGAGTCGCTGGTGTGGCGCCAGCCGTTCCCGGGGCCGGGGCTGGGCATCCGGATCGTCGGCGAGGTCACCCGCGAGCGGCTGGACGTGCTGCGCCGGGCCGACGCGATCGCCCGCGCCGAGCTCACCGCGGCGAACCTGGACCGGGAGATCTGGCAGTGCCCCGTGGTGCTGCTGGCCGACGTCCGCTCGGTCGGCGTCCAGGGGGACGGGCGCACCTACGGGCACCCGGTCGTGCTGCGGCCGGTGTCCAGCGAGGACGCGATGACCGCCGACTGGACCCGGCTGCCCTACGACGTCCTGGCCCGCATCTCCACCCGGATCACCAACGAGGTGCCCGAGGTCAACCGGGTCGTCCTCGACGTGACCAGCAAGCCGCCGGGCACCATCGAGTGGGAGTAGGGGGGCCGCGGCGCCCTCGCTGAGGCGCGGCCGCGGCCCCTGCGCCGGGCCGGTCCCGGCACCCCACCCCGCCTTGTCAGCACCTCGGGGCAGGGTGGGGGCATGGCCTCGATCGCGCTGTTCCACTCCGTCCTCGGCGTCCGCCCCGGCATCACCGACGCCGCCGACCGGCTGCGGGCCGCCGGGCACGACGTCCTCGTCGTCGACCAGTACGGCGGACGGGTCTTCGACGACTACGCCGAGGCCGGCGCGCACGTCGAGGAGATCGGCTTCCCGGCGCTCATGCAGGCCGCCGTCGACGCCGTCCGGGAGCTGCCCGACGGCTTCGTCGCGGCCGGCTTCTCCAACGGCGCGGGCATGGCCGAGTACGTGGCCACGCAGCGGCGCTGCGCCGGCGTCCTGCTGTTCTCCGGTGCGCTGCCGCCGGCGGTCCTCGGGGTGGAGCAGTGGCCGGCGGGGGTGCCGGTGCAGGTGCACTCCGGCGAGCGGGACCCGTTCCGTGCCCAGGAGTGGCTCGACGCCTTCGTGGCCGACGTGCGCAGCGCCGGTGGGGACGTCGAGCTGGTCGAGCACCCGGTCGGCGGGCACCTGTTCACCGACCCGAGCCTGCCGGCGGAGTACGACGCGGCGGCCACGGAGGTGCTGTGGGCCCGGGCGCTGGCGTTCTGCGCCCGCGTCTCCGGCTGACGACGGCAGAGGGCCCGGGGAGCGACCGCTCCCCGGGCCCTCTGTCCGTCCACCCCTCCCGGTGCGTCAGCTCCGCCGGCGGCGGGCCTTGCGCACCTCGCTGACCAGCAGGGCCACGCCGGCGCCGATCAGCACCAGCCAGAGCAGGCCCCCGTCGTCGAACAGGTCGAAGGGGAACACCGCGCCGGCCATCAGGGAGATGGCCAGGACGACGAACACCAGGCCCGGGACCAGCGCGGTGAGGTCGATGCCCCGGCGCGGTGCCGGCGGGGGCGGGTCCTCGACCGGCAGCGGGGTGATGTCACCGAACGCGTGCTCCTGCCAGGCGGTGGGCGTCGTCGGGAACTCGCTGTAGTCAGGCACGGTCCACCTCCACGTCGCCGATGCCGGCGTTGATGGTCAGCACGATCTCGGGGTCGCCGTCGCCGGTCCAGGGGTCGGACCCGGTGCCGGCGTGGTAGCCGTCGGCCACGCCCCGGCCGAAGACGTCGACGTCGCCGATGCCGCTGGACACCTGCACCCGGACGTCGGCGGAGTCGGGGATCCAGACGTCCACGTCGCCGACCCCGGCGTCCACGCGGGTGGTGATCGGCCCGTCGAGGTCGGAGTAGTCGACGGCGGTGAGGTCCAGCACCGCGTCACCGACGCCGAGGTGGTACTCGGAGCGGACGTCCGCGGCGGTCAGTGGCCGGTAGGTGCGGTCGCCCACGCCCCCGTCGACGTCGCGCCACGGCTCGGCCGACACGACCATGAGCGCCACCGAGAGCAGGGCGCCGAGGGCGATCAGGCCGCCCTTGGCCCGCCGGCCCCCGGAGAACGCGGCCGCGACCAGGCCCAGGCCGACCACCAGGAGCGCCGGCCCCAGGATGAACTGCGGGTCGATCGACCAGTCGGTGAAGCGGCTGACCAGCACGAGCGTGCCGACGACGATGAGCAGGCCGGCCAGCGTGATCCCCGGGACCGGGGAGCGCGGACCACGGTCGGCGCGCTCCCAGCGGCGGGCGTCCCCCGCAGGTCCGGGCCGACCGGCCGGCATGAGCAGCCACAGCAGCAGGTAGACGGGGATGCCCGGGCCGGCGATGGCCAGGGCGACGAAGCCGACCCGCCACAGCAGCGTGTCGATGCCGGAGTACTCCGCCAGGCCGCCGGAGACGCCACCGATGACCTTGTCGGTGCGGCTGCGCCGCAGCGGCGGTCGGACCGGGGGACCCGGCGGGGGTGGCGGGTACTCCGCCATCGGCGGGTCGGACGGCGGGGGAGCGGGGGGTGCCGGGGGAGGAGGTGGTGCCGATGTCATGCGACGAGCCTGCGCCGCGGCGCCGCCCGCGGACATCAGGGAACGCCCCCAATCCACCCTGGTCCGGTACTCCAGGGTGATCACCGGTGTGACGCGGCGACCCGCGGTGCGACGATCGACAGCGTGACGACGACTGCCCTCGTGCCGCAGCGCCCGCCGCTGGCACGCCCGCGGTCGGGCCGGCTGCTGGCCGGTGTCGCCGCGGGCACGGCGGTCCACCTGAGGCTGGACCCGCTCGCGGTGCGCATCGGCTTCGTCGTCCTGGCCGTCACGGGCATCGGCGTCATCGCCTACGCGCTGCTGTGGTTCTTCATGCCGGTGGCGGACGTCGACGTCGCCCCCGAGGCGCTGGACCCGGCGACCGAGCCCAGCCGCCGGCAGACCCTCGGCCTCACCCTGCTGGGGTTCGGGGGCCTGGTGCTGGTCACCAACCTCGCCACGTGGGGCAACAGCGACCTCGTCGTCCCGCTGGTCCTCGTGGGTGCGGGGCTCGCGGTCATCTGGCGGCAGCTGGACACCGACCGCACCCTCGCCCGACCCGGTGTGCCGTGGGTGCTCGCCGGCGGCATCGCCCTCGGCGCGGCCGGGGTGGTGCTGCTGCTGGCCACCACCGGGCAGCTGGCCAACGCCCGCAACGGCTTCGCCGCCACCCTGGTGATCCTCGTCGGCATCGCGCTGGCCACCGCCCCGCTGTGGCGCCGGCTGCTCGCCTCGCGCGAGGCGGAGCGGACCGCGCGGGTGCGCTCGGAGGAGCGGGCCGCCGTCGCCGCCCACCTGCACGACTCGGTGCTGCAGACCCTCGCCCTCATCCAGCGCCACGCCGAGGACCCCAAGGCGGTGGCCCGGCTGGCCCGCAGCCAGGAGCGCGAGCTGCGCACCTGGCTCTACGAGCCGGAGAAGGCCGCCGGGGGCACCTGGGCGGCGCTGGTCGAGGGCATGGTCGCCGAGGTGGAGGCCGACCACGCGCTGACCGTCGAGTCCGTCGTGGTCGGGGACGCGCCGGTCGACGACGCGCTCGCCGCCCTCGGCGCGGCCACCCGGGAGGCCCTGGTCAACGCGGCCAAGCACTCCGGGGCCTCGTCGGCGGACCTCTACACCGAGGTCACGCCGCAGCGGATCGAGGTCTTCGTCCGCGACCGGGGCTCGGGGTTCGACCCGTGCGACGTGCCCGCCGACCGGCGCGGGCTGCGGGACTCGGTCACCGGGCGCCTGGCCCGCGTGGGCGGGACGGCGACGGTGCGCTCCGCGCCGGGAGAGGGGACCGAGGTCGAGATGTACCTGCCGAGGGAGGCCGCGTGAGCGAGGAGCGGGGGCCCCGCGTCTTCCTCGTCGACGACCACGCGATGGTGCGCTCGGGCGTGCGCACCGAGCTGGGCGACGCGGTGACGGTCGTCGGGGAGGCCGCGGACGTCGCGGGCGCGGTCGAGGGCATCCGGGCCACGGTGCCCGACGTCGTGCTGCTCGACGTCCACCTCCCCGGCGGCGGCGGCCACGCGGTGCTCGAGACGCTGCGCGCGGAGCTGCCGGGGGTGCGCTGGCTGGCGCTGTCGGTCTCCGACGCGGCCGAGGACGTCATCGCCGTCATCCGGGCCGGCGCCCGCGGCTACGTCACCAAGACCATCTCCGGGCCCGACCTGCGCGACGCGGTCCACCGGGTCGCCGACGGCGACGTGGTGTTCAGCCCGCGGCTGGCCGGCTTCGTGCTCGACGCCTTCGCCGCGACCTCGGCGTCGGCCCCCGTGCCGTCGGAGGACCCCGCCACCGACCCCGGCCTGGACCTGCTCAGCGCCCGCGAGCGGGAGGTCATGCAGCTGCTGGCCCGCGGCTACACCTACCGCGAGATCGGCTCCCGGCTGTTCATCTCGGTGAAGACCGTGGAGTCCCACGCCTCCAACGTGCTGCGCAAGCTCCAGCTGTCCAACCGCAACGAGCTCACCCGCTGGGCGGCGACCAACCGCCTGTTGTGACGCGGCGCTGCAGGCGCCCCCGCCGCGGCTCAGGCGAAGTGGCTCTTGTAGATGACGCCGTGGACGCCGACGGTCCGGTCGACCACCTGCGAGACCTCGAAGTCGGCCGCCGCCGAGAGGTATGCGTAGGCCACCGTCCGTTCCATGCCGAGGTCGGTCTCCAGGAAGTCGAGGGCGTTGACGACGGCCCGCCGCGCGGCGACGTCGAGGTCGACGAACTGCCCGTCGCGGTACCCGTCCGGGTCGGACAGCCCGATCGGCAGCCAGGCGTCCGGTGACTCGCCGAACGGGTAGCGGAAGGCCACCGACGGCGCGGTCCCGTCGCCCGGCTTGCAGACCGTCAGCCGGAAGGTCAGCCGCAGGGACCCCTCCAGCGCGGTGAGCGCCACCTCCCCGTGGCCCATCGACATGTGCGGGTCGCCCACCGAGAACAGGGCTCCCTCGGCGACCACCGGCACGTAGAACGCCGAGCCGACGTTCAGGCGGCGGATGTCGATGTTGCCGCCGCCGACGGTCGGCGGGATGGAGTTCACCAGCGGGTCGTCCAGAGCCGGCGCGTCGGACACGGTGGCCACCGCCATGAGCCCGGCGAAGCAGTCGACCGGCCAGGAGACCCGGCGGCCGGCGGCACCGACCGGCATCCACGCGCGGGTCTCCCCACCCCGGGCCCGCTCCAGCGGCGTGAACACCGAGACGTTGCCGTACCGCGTCGGGTCACCGGTGGCGCGCCCGTCGGTCTCGACCGGCGGCATGACCTCCGCGTCGGTGATCCCGCCCCCGGGGACGGCCAGCTGGCGGGCCAGCGCGCCCTTGCCGTGCCGGCTGGAGACCACGCCGTAGGGCACCCGGGGCAGCGCGGTGAGCGGCTCGATCTTCAGCACGTCGCCGGGCTGTGCGCCGTCCACGAAGACCGGACCGGTGACGACGTGCGGCCCGTCGGCGTCGAAGTCGCGCACGTGCTTGGCGTACCCGGACGCGATGGCGACCGCGTCGTCCAGCACCTGCTCGCGGGGGACGCCGTTGCCGCCGAACCAGGCCACGGGGTCGCGGCCCTGGTCCTCGAGGATGCCCTCGTGGCTCACCGTGTCGACGGTGACCGTGCTGCCCGAGCGGACGCGGGCCACGGGGGCGTCGCCGACGCGGGGCAGGTAGCCCCAGAGCACCTCCTCCGGCAGGGAGGAGACGTACACCTCCCCGTCGATGGGCCCCTGACCGGGCTGCAGGACCTCACCGGGCAGGCGGGTGCGCGGCGTCGCGGTGGCGGGCGACGCCGTGACCAGGCCCGTCCCCAGCGCGGCGCCGGCGGCCAGCGCGGCCTGGACGAACGTCCGCCGGCCGATGCCGCGCTCGACGACCTCCGCGGCGGTGGCCGGGTCGGGGCCGGTCTGGGGCGTGGTCTGCGTCATGGGTTCTCCCGTCCGCGCGGTGCTGGTCGGACGAGTCGAACGAACCGCTGGTTACGCCTGTGGAACTCGTGTTCCGTCTGGGTTTCCGGACGCGCGGCGGTTGCTCAGCGTCAGGCCGTGTACACCACGTGGAAGGCCTCGCCCAGGCGACCGGCGGGCAGGCCCAGGCGACGGCCGGTCTCCCGCATCCAGTCGGTGACGAACTCCTCGAGGTCGTCGCGGTGGCTGACCTGCGTGACGTGGCTGCGCAGCGCGGCGAACTTCAGCTCCACGACGTCGGTGACGTCGACGACGTGGTCGGCGCGTGGGCTGGCGGTCAGCCACACCTCCTCGACCGTCCACGCCTCCAGCCCCTCCTCCCCGAGCAGCTCGGGGAAGGCGAAGGGGTTGCGGGCGTCGGGGTAGACCGCCCGCATGGTCGACTCGCCGACGATCATGTGGTCGGGGTGGCTGGCCCCGACCCGCTCCCAGAACCGCTCCGGGGAGCTGGTCAGCACCCGCTGCGGCCGGACCTGCCGGATCACCCGGCTGATGTCGCGGCGCAGGTCGAGGGTGAGCTCCAGCCGCCCGTCGGGGTAGCCGAGGAACCGGACGTCGGTCACCCCGACCGCCTTGGCCGCCGCCTCCTGCTCCGCCCGGCGCAGCGGACCCATCTGGTCCCGCGGCGTCTCGTCGAACCCGCCGGCGTCCCCGTCGGTGACGATCAGGTAGGTGACCTCGGTGCCGGCCGCAGTCCACGTCGCGACGGTCCCGGAGCTGCCGAAGTCGACGTCGTCGGGGTGGGCCAGCACGCACAGGACGCGGTCGACGTGCTCGGCGGGACGGTGGGGGTGGGCAGCGGTCACCCGCCGGAGCCTAGGTGTCCGCGCGCCGGCCCGCGGAGCGCACCTGACCAGGGGTGCGGCACGGCAGGGTGGGGGGTTCCGTCCGGATCCGGCCCGGAGCACCCTGGCTGCTCGCGGGGGACGGTTCGCGGCGGCCCGCGCCGGCGGGTCGGCCGGGGGAGGAGCGGACATGGACCCGGACTTCGACAAGGCCCTGCAGCGGACGGCGGACGCGCTGGCGGCGATGGGTGCCGGTGACCCGGCCCCGTACGCGGCCCTGTGGCTGCGGTCGGACGACGTCACGCTGTTCGGCGCCTGGGGGCCGATCGAGAAGGGCCACGCCGACGTGACGGGCACCTTCGAGTGGGTGGGCAGCCGGTTCGGCGACGGGGCGCTCACCCCGACCAACGACGTCGTCCACGTGGCCGGGGACCTCGCCTACACCGTCGGCTCCGAGCACGGCGTGGTCCGGGTCGACGGCGGCGAGCGGCGCCCCATGACGCTGCGGGTCACCCACGTCTACCGCCGGGTGGACGGCGAGTGGTGGCTGACGCACCGCCACGCGGACTTCCCGCCCATGGACCCGCGCCGCGGGTAGCGGCGTCGGGGGTCGAGCTCAGAGGCGGCCGCGACCCTGGCGGAGCAGCATCATGCCGAGGGTCGCGCCGTCGCGGCCGAGCGCCTCCTGGAAGCGGGCGAGCACCTGCTGCTCGCGCGACAGTGAGAGGCGGGTGCCGCCCGCGGCCCGGCGCAGCTCACCGATCTGCTGCGACACGGCCAGCCGGCGCTGGACCAGCGCGATGATCTCCGCGTCGCAGGAGTCGATCTCCTCGCGCAGGTCGGCGATGCGCGCGTCGGCGTCGGTGGCGGTGGGGAGCGTGGCGGTCATGGGGTGTCCCTCCGGGGCTGCGGGAGGCCGTCGGACCCCGGGAACGAGAAACGCCCCGGGCTCCTCGGGCCCGGGGCGTCTGTTGCGGCGTGTGCTCAGCCAGCGGTGACGGACACCGGATCCCGGTGGCCGTAGTAAAAGCTGAGCGCGGTGAGCACGTCGAGGAGTGTGCCACGACGTCGTCGGTGATCGCCAGCAACCGCCGCGGTCGGCGTGGCGTCCGTCCCGTGGGCGCGTCACCCGTCCGAACTACAGTGGTGTCGTCATGAGCAGCGTCCAGCAGGCCCTCCCCGGTACCGCCGCCCTCCAGCGCTCCGCCTCCGGCTCGGTGGGCCGGGAGCTGGACCGCATGCTCGCCGGGCTCAACGGCCCGCAGCGGCAGGCCGTCGTCCACGAGGGCAGCCCGCTGCTCATCGTCGCCGGCGCCGGCTCGGGCAAGACCCGGGTGCTCGCCCACCGGATCGCCTACCTGCTCGGTGCCCGCGGGGCGCAGCCGGGGGAGATCCTCGCGATCACGTTCACCAACAAGGCCGCGGGCGAGATGAAGGAGCGCGTGGCGCACCTGGTCGGACCGCGCGCCCGCGCCATGTGGGTGTCGACGTTCCACTCGATGTGCGTGCGCATCCTGCGCGCCGAGGCCGGCAAGCTCGGCATGAAGTCGTCGTTCACGATCTACGACCAGGGCGACTCGGTCCGCTTGATGACCATGGTCGCCCGCGACCTCGACCTCGACGCCAAGCGCTACCCCGGCCGCAGCCTCGCCGCCCAGGTGTCGAACCTGAAGAACGAGCTCGTCGACGAGGAGAGCTACGTCCCCGGCACGGCGCCGGAGAAGGTGCTGGCCGAGGCCTACCGGCTCTACCAGCGGCGGCTGCGCGAGGCGCACGCCATGGACTTCGACGACCTGATCATGACGACGGTCCACCTGCTGCAGGCCTTCCCCGACGTCGCCGAGCACTACCGCCGCCGCTTCCGGCACGTGCTGGTCGACGAGTACCAGGACACCAACCACGCGCAGTACGTGCTGGTCCGCGAGCTGGTGGGTCCGGAGGGTGGCGCCGTCCCGCCGGCCGAGCTGTGCGTCGTCGGTGACGCCGACCAGTCGATCTACGCCTTCCGCGGCGCCACGATCCGCAACATCGACGAGTTCGAGCGCGACTACCCGCAGGCGACGACGATCCTGCTGGAGCAGAACTACCGCTCCACCCAGCGCATCCTCAAGGCGGCCAACCAGGTCATCGCGAAGAACACCGGCCGGCGTCCGAAGAACCTCTGGACCGACGCCGGGGACGGCGAGCTGATCGAGGGCTACGTCGCCGAGAACGAGCACGACGAGGCCGCCTGGGTCGCCGAGCAGATCGACGCGCTGGTCGACGAGGGCACGGCCAAGCCCAAGGACATCGCCGTCTTCTACCGCACCAACAACGCCTCCCGCGTCTTCGAGGAGGTGTTCATCCGCGTCGGCATGCCCTACAAGGTCGTCGGCGGGGTGCGCTTCTACGAGCGCAAGGAGGTCCGCGACGCGCTGGCCTACCTCAAGGTGGTCGCCAACCCGGCCGACGTCGTCAGCCTGCGCCGCGTGGTCAACGTGCCCAAGCGGGGGATCGGCGAGAAGGCGGAGTCCTGCATCGAGAGCTTCGCCGACCGGGAGCGCATCGCCTTCGCCAGCGCGCTGCGGCGCTGCTCGGAGGTCACCACCCTCGCGCCGCGGTCGCTCAAGGCCATCCAGGAGTTCGTCGCGCTGCTCGAGGAGTTCGAGAACCTGGTCGAGACCGGCTCGGGCCCCGCCGCGCTGCTGGAGAGCATCCTCGACCGCACCGGTTACCTGACCGAGCTCCAGGCCAGCACCGACCCGCAGGACGAGGGCCGCGTCGACAACCTCAACGAGCTCATCTCCGTGGCCGCGGAGTTCGAGGCGGCCAACCCCGGCGGCTCGGTCACCGACTTCCTGGAGCAGGTGTCGCTGGTGGCCGACGCCGACCAGATCCCCGTCGCGGGTGACGAGGCGGGCGTGGTCACGATGATGACGCTGCACACGGCCAAGGGCCTGGAGTTCCCGGTCGTCTTCCTCACCGGCATGGAGGACGGCGTCTTCCCGCACCTGCGGGCGCTGGGCGACCCGCGGGAACTGGAGGAGGAGCGCCGGCTGGCCTACGTCGGCATCACCCGGGCGCAGCAGCGGCTGTTCATCTCCCGGGCCACGGTGCGCACCAGCTGGGGGCAGCCGGCGTACAACCCGCCGTCCCGCTTCCTCGACGAGCTGCCCTCCGACACGGTCCAGTGGGCGGGCAAGGAGCCGGCCCCCGCGCCGAGCACCGGGTACCGCTCGGCGCAGACGCGGGTCGCGGCCACCGGGCTGTCCACCGGCGGGCTTCGGGGCGGTGCGGGCAACCGGCCGGTCATCTCCGTGGAGGTGGGCGACCGGGTCAGCCACGACGCGTTCGGGCTGGGCACCGTCGTGGAGGTCACCGGCGCCGGCGACAAGGCCCAGGCGACCGTGGACTTCGGCTCGGGCGGCACCAAGCGCCTCGTCCTGCGCTACGCCCCGCTCGTCAAGCTCTGACCCGGCGGTCCTGGGGCCGCACCGCGGTCACGTGCGCGCCGACGGTGGCCGGCCGCCGTCGAGGCACCACTCCAGCGGGGCCTCGGGGACGCGCAGCCCCCGGTGCAGCGGTGGTGACCACCGCGAGTCGGCGATCGACCGGTCAGACGGAGACGCCGCGCTCGGCGAGGAACTCCTGGGGGTCGATGGGGCGCCCGCCCATGCCGCCGCGGTGGATCTGGTAGTGCAGGTGCGGCCCGGTGGACTGGCCCTCGTTGCCGACCTCGGCGATCTCGTCACCGGCGTGCACGATGTCGCCGGCGCGCACCGAGTAGTAGCGCATGTGGCCGTAGACGTGGACGTTGCCGTCGGCGTCCTGGATGTAGAGCGCGTTGCCGTAGCCGGAGGCGCGGCCGGCGCGGATGACGACGCCGTCGGTGGCGGCCAGGATCGGCGTGCCCAGGGGCGCGGCCAGGTCGATGCCGTAGTGCATCGTGCCCCAGCGCTGGCAGAAGCAGGTGGTGAGCCGGCCCTGGGTCGGCAGCACGGTGCGCGGCGTGCGGGCGGCGCGGGAGGCGGCGAGCTCGCCGAGGCGGGCCTGGGCCTCGGCCTCGGTGATGCCGCGGCGGACGCCGGCGTCCTCCATGTCGCCGGTGAGCCCGATGTCGGAGGCCTCGCCGAGGCCGTACTCCGCCGCGCTGACCGCGACGTCGGTGGCCCGGTCGCCCACCGTGGTGGGGAGGGCCGCGACGACGGCACCGACGACGAGGGCGGCCAGCCAGAGGGGGCCGCGCCGGCCGGGCGGCCGGGGTACGCGCCGGCGGCGCGCCGGCTCGGCGTCGTCGGCGGCCGCGGACGGCACGGCCGCTGGGGAGAGGACGGCAGGGGGCTGGGCGTCGGCGGCGGTCCGCGGGCGGGGGATGACGGGAGTGGCCGGCTCGTGGTCGGTCCCCGGTCGCTCGAGCAGTGCGCGAGTCACGGAGCACCTCCTTGGGGGAGCGACCCTCCCGGACGGTGCCCGCGAGGGCGGTCCGCCGGGGGAGCGACGGTGGCTCGGGTGTCCGGGTGGACGCCCCCCGGTGGGTACCGGTGCCGTGATCGGACCGTAACGATGCGTCAGGTCGCCGACCGTCAGCGACACCCCCGTGTCGCCTTGTCTGCAACACCTGGGGCGGGTGTGACGAACGGGGTCGCCGGTGTGCCCGCGCCCGGGGAGGCGCCGAGGTGCAGGGGACGGTGCGCGGCCCCGTGACGGACGGGGCCGGTGGGGGAGGTGGTGAGGGCGGCGGTCAGGCGACGGCGGCCGGTGCGGCGGCGGGGGCGGCGTCGGGACGGCGCACCCCGGCGAGCGTGGCCGCGACCTCGTCGACCACGCCGCGGTGGAACGGCAGGGACATGTGGCCGACCCCGCGGACGAGCACGTTGCGGGCCAGCAGGTCCGGGTGGTCGCACCGGCCGGCGTGGGTGGGCAGCACCACCTGGTCGAGGTCGCTGTAGATCGCGGTCACCGGCGTTCGGACGCCCGGCGCCGGCCCGGCCAGCTCCCGCAGCACCGGCGACCCGGGGCGCAGCTGGCGTACCAGCGGGGTGGGTACGAGGTGGGCCAGCACCGACCCCTGGTGCGGCGTCCCGAGGGTCACGAGGGACTCCACCCGCCGGTCACCGCCCTGACGCTGCACGTGGTAGCGGGCGATCAGGCCCCCGAGGCTGTGGCCGACGACGTGCACCCGCTCGTGACCGGTCTGCTCGCAGACGCGTTCGAGGTGCTCGCCGAGGGCCCGCGCGCCGCGGGCGACGTCGGTGAGCAGGGGGCTGTAGTTCCACGAGCAGACGTGGGCGAAGCCGCGGCGGCGCAGGCTGCGGCGCATCACCGCGAAGATCGAGTGGTTGTCGACCAGGCCGTGGACGAGCACGACCGGGATGCGGGCTGCCAGCGGGTCGGCGGCGAACAGGGCCCGGACGCCGGGGGGTTGCTCACCGGGTCGGCACCGCGGGTCCAGCCGCAGCGGCTCGGACCGCGTGCCCAGCGGGTACATGAGCACGTGCGCGCCGACGAGGGCCAGCTCGGTGATCCCGCCGGTCAGCGCGGCGCGGGTCACGAGACCGCGCAGGGGGGCCAGTGGCGTCCGCGAGCCGGGGTCGTCGGTGTGCGAGTCTGGTCCGGACTCCGGGTGGCCGAGTGGGCGCATGTCCAAGTCCCTCCCCGTTCGTGACCACCGGCGGAGCCCGGGTCCGACGTCGGCCGGTGGCGCAGTCGACTCCAGCCATGCCCGGTTCACCGGACGGTAAAGCTGTTGTGTGCTGTTCGTCACACGATCGCGACGTGGCGCCGGGATCGACACCGGTTCGTGACCGACTCGACGAAGGGGGAACGGTGGCCGCCCGAGATGGCTCCACCCGCGACCGCGACTCCGGTGGGCGGGACGCACCCGGCCGCGACCGGGGCGCCGGCCGGGGCGGTGACGCCGCCCGCCGGGCCGCATCGGCCCGGCGCACCGGACCCCGTCGACCGTCGGACCGGCCCGCACCCGGCGCGGCCGACGAGCTGGTCGTCGGGACCACCCCGCCGGGCGCACGGGTGGCCGGCGCCCTGCTGGTGCTCGCCGGGCTGGCCGGCGTCGTCGCCCTCTTCCCGATCTACCTGGTGGTGGGCGGCCAGGAGGTGACCCAGGCCGGCGGGCTCGGCAGCGTGCTCTCCGGGCTGGTCGCCCCGCTGACCTCCGCCGCTGTCGGCGCCGGCCTGGCGGCGGGCCGCGTGCCCCGGTTCGGGCTCGGCTACGCCGGCGTGGCCGGCGCCCTCGCGGTCGGCCTCCTGCTCATCGAGCTGTACCGGGGGGAGGCGTCCACGACCCGTCCCGGCGTGGAGGTGATCGCCGGCCAGCGGGTGCTGACCAGCTCGGTCGACATCGGCGCCGGCTGGGTCCTCGGCGTCATCGCCCTCGCGCTCACCGTGCTCGCCGGGGCGCTGGCCGCCGCCACGTGGGGGCGCACGGTCATGGAGGACGCCGGTTCCCTCGATCCGGTCCGTCCGCGACTGGCCGCCCTCGCCGTGCTGCTGGGCGTCGGGACGGTGCTGTGTCTCGTGCTGCCGGCGGCCGACGTCCCCGACCGCCTGGTCACCGACCCCACGACCGGGTTGCAGACCGTCGTCGAGCAGGACGGGCCGCAGGGGCTGCTCGAGCGGCCCGGGCTGGCCCTGCTCGGCGGTCTGCTGCTGGCCGGCGCCGTCGTCCTCGGCTCGGTGCTGGCGCCCTCGCTGCGCCCGCGCCTGGCCGCTGTCGGTGGGCTGCTGGCCATCGCCGCGGTCGTGCTGACCGCCGGGCTGGCCGGGCTGCGCGACGCCGCCGTGTCCGACGAGCTGGAGTGGACGCTGCCCGGGGCGGGGCTGCTCCTGGCCGGCCTGGGGTACGTCGCCCTGACCGTGCTGGCCTGGCGGCTGCACCGCTCGACCGCACCGGCCGCCTGACCAGCGCGGTCGTCCGGGGAGGAGGCACGGGGGGTTCCCGGCTTTCCGTCCGGGGTGCTGTGAGACGGGCCACGCCCTCCGTCGTGGGGGCGACGACGGCATTCCGGGAGGGTTACGGTGCCTGTTCGTGGATCTCTTCGAGTACCAGGCCCGTGACCTGTTGGCCTCTCACGGCGTGCCCGTGCTGCCCGGCGGCGTCGCCGAGACCCCCGAGCAGGCGGAGGCGATCGCGCGGGAGATCGCCGCTCCCGTCGTCGTCAAGGCGCAGGTCAAGGTCGGCGGCCGCGGCAAGGCCGGCGGCGTCAAGCTGGCCGACGACCCCGAGACCGCCAAGGCGCGCGCGCAGGACATCCTCGGCCTGGACATCAAGGGCCACATCACCCACCGCGTGATGGTGGCGCAGGCCAGCGACATCGCCGAGGAGTACTACTTCTCCTACCTCCTCGACCGTGCCAACCGCACCTTCCTGGCCATGGCCAGCGTCGAGGGCGGCATGGAGATCGAGCAGCTGGCCGTCGAGCGCCCCGAGGCCCTCGCCCGCATCCCCGTGGACGCGACCGTCGGCGTCGACACCGCCAAGGCCACCGAGATCGTCGACGCGGCCGGGTTCCCCGCCGAGGTCCGCGACCAGGTCATCGCGATCGCCGTCCAGCTGTGGGACGTGTTCGCCAAGGAGGACGCCACCCTCGTCGAGGTCAACCCGCTGGCCAAGGCGCCCGACGGCACCGTGCTCGCGCTCGACGCGAAGGTGACCCTCGACGACAACGCCGCCTTCCGGCACACCGAGCACGCCGCGCTCGAGGACGCCGCCTCCGCCGACCCGCTCGAGGCCGCCGCGAAGGAGAAGGACCTCAACTACGTCAAGCTCGAGGGCGAGGTCGGCATCATCGGCAACGGCGCCGGGCTGGTCATGAGCACCCTCGACGTCGTGGCCTACGCCGGTGAGGAGTTCGGCGGCGTGAAGCCCGCGAACTTCCTCGACATCGGTGGTGGCGCCTCGGCGGAGGTCATGGCCAACGGCCTGCACATCATCCTCTCCGACCCCGCCGTGAAGAGCGTGTTCGTCAACGTCTTCGGCGGTATCACCGCGTGCGACGCCGTCGCCAACGGCATCGTGCACGCGCTGCAGCTCCTCGGTGACGAGGCGACCAAGCCGCTGGTCGTCCGGCTCGACGGCAACAACGTCGAGGAGGGCCGGCGGATCCTCGCCGAGGCCAACCACCCGCTGGTGACCCTGGTGGACACGATGGACGGCGCCGCGCGCCGGGCCGCCGAGCTCGCCGCCTGACCGCCCCGACTCCCGACAGGAACACCACAGAGATGTCGATCTTCCTCAACGAGAACAGCAAGGTCATCGTCCAGGGCATGACCGGCTCCGAGGGGCGCAAGCACACCCAGCGCATGCTGGCCTCGGGGACGGCCATCGTCGGCGGGGTGAACCCGAAGAAGGCCGGCCAGAGCGTCGACTTCGACGGCACCGGCGTGCCGGTGTTCGGCTCCGTCGCCGAGGCGATGAAGGAGACCGGCGCCGACGTGAGCGTCATCTTCGTGCCGCCGGCCGGTGCCAAGAACGCCGTCATCGAGGCCGTCGACGCCCAGATCGGGCTCGCCGTCGTCATCACCGAGGGCATCCCGGTGCACGACTCGACCTACTTCTGGGCCCACGCCCAGGGTGGCTCGACCCGGATCATCGGCCCGAACTGCCCCGGCCTGATCAGCCCCGGGCGCTCCAACGCCGGCATCATCCCGGCCAACATCACCAAGCAGGGCAAGATCGGGCTGGTCAGCAAGTCGGGGACGCTGACCTACCAGATGATGTACGAGCTCCGGGACATCGGCTTCTCCACCGCCGTCGGCATCGGTGGCGACCCGGTCATCGGCACGACGCACATCGACTGCCTCCAGGCCTTCCAGGAGGACCCGGAGACCGAGGCCATCGTGATGATCGGTGAGATCGGCGGCGACGCCGAGGAGCGGGCCGCCGACTTCATCAAGGCCAACGTGACCAAGCCGGTGGTCGGGTACGTCGCCGGGTTCACCGCCCCCGAGGGCAAGACCATGGGCCACGCCGGCGCCATCGTCTCGGGCTCGGCCGGCACGGCACAGGCCAAGCAGGAGGCCCTCGAGGCCGCCGGTGTGCGCGTGGGCAAGACCCCGTCGGAGACCGCCCGCCTCATGCGGGAGATCGTCGGCGCCTGACCAGGGGTCACCCTCCGCGCTCGCAGCCGCGGCGAGCGTTCGTGGAGGCCGGCGGTCCCAGCACGTCACCCGCTGCCCGGCGACCTCGGACGAGGTCGCCGGGCAGCGGCGTTCCCGGGTCTCGGTAGCGTCCCTACGGGTGGGACGGGGGCGCGCCGCGGTTGCCCCGGCGCCCTCGACTCGCCGACGATGCGCTGAGTGATCACGCCACTACTGAGGAGCGCTCCCTGATGACCAGTCAGCCGCCTCCGCCTCCGGGCGAGCAGGGACAGCCGGGGTCCGGCTCCCAGCCGGGGCAGGAGCCGCGGTACGGCGGGCAGCCCGGCCCCGGGCCCGATCCCCGTCTCGGCCAGCAGCCGCCGCCCCCGGGACACGGGCAGCAGCCGGGCGGCCAGCCGCCGGGGTACGGCCAGCCGCCGTACGGTCAGCCGTCCTACGGCCAGCCCCCGTACCCGCCGCAGGCCGGTCCCGGTCCGCAGGCCCACGGTCAGCAGGCCTACGGTCAGCAGCCCTACGGTCAGCACCCCGGCTACGCGCCGAACCCCTACGGGCAGCAGCCCGGCTACGGCCAGCCGCCGTACGGGCAGAGCCCCTACGGCCGGCCGGCCGGCACCGGGGCCTCGGTCGGCTTCGACCTCGGGAAGCTCACGGTGGCCGACTACGTCATCGCCGGGGGCACGCTGCTGTTCCTCGTCCTGGCGTTCTTCCCCTGGTACCAGATCGACGACGCCTTCTTCGGCTCGGACATCAGCTTCAGCGGCTGGCAGTCCGGGCAGGTCACGACGGCGGTCTTCCTCTTCCTGCTCGCCACGGTGTGGGCGCTGCTGCCGGCGTTCGTCGACCTCCGGCTCGGGTTCCCCCGCTCGGCCATCACCGTCGGCCTCGCCGCGCTGGGCTTCCTGTTCGCGCTGCTGGGCTGGCTGGACTCCTTCAGCGAGGGCTTCTCGTTCTCCGTCTGGGCACTGCTGGGCTTCCTCGCCGCCGCCGCGGTCCTGGTGTTCGCCGTCCTCCGGCTGCTGCCGGAGCTGCGGAACCGCCCGGCCTCCGGCGGGGGCCCGGGCAACGCCGCACAGTGGGCCGACCAGCCGGCGCCGCAGTTCGGGGGCCAGCAGGGCGCGCCCGGCCAGCCGCCGTACGGCTACCCGGGGCCGCAGCAGCCGTACGGTCAGCAGCAGCCGTACGGCCAGCAGTTCCCGTACGGGCAGCAGTTCCCGTACGGGCAGCAGTTCCCCTCCGGGCAGCCGCCGCAGGGCCAGCCGCCCCACGGTCAGACCCAGGAGCGCCCGGTGCCCCCGCCGCCCCCGCCGCCGACGCAGCCCCCGCCCGCGGCGGGCCCGGGCGGGCCCGGTGGCTCCACCGCCTCCGGCGGCGGGTCCGGGTCGGACCCGGGCCACGGCTGACCGAGACGCACCTCTCACCCCGGCGAGGGCCGGTGACCTGCGGGTCGCCGGCCCTCGCCGCGTTTGTGGGCCCGGTTGGGCGCGGATGGCGGCGATCGTGGTCCGGCCTTGCGAGAGTGGGGTCGTGGTCTCCCTGCTCGCACGCCTGACCCTGCCCGGGCAGCGGGAGCCGGGCGCCGGCCGGCCGTGGCAGCCCGCGGTGCTCGCCGCCGTGGCCGCCGCGGCGGTCTCCGTGCTCGGTCTGCTCGGCCTGGGGCTCGCCGTGGTCGTCGTGCAGACGCTGGACCCTGCCGGCGGGCTGCCGCTGGCCGGCTCCGCACGGCTCGCTGGCCAGGTGTGGCTGCTCGCGCAGGGCGGCGGCCTCACGCTCGGCTCCGGGCCGCTCGTGCTGGCGCCGCTGCTGCTCACCCTCGGCATCGCGTGGGGCCTGTCCAGCGCCGGCCGGGGCGTCGTCCGCTCCTGCGACGTCGACGGGGTCCGGGGCGCCGCGACCGTCCTCGCCGGCCTCGTGGTCCCCCACGCCGTCACCGCCCTCCTGCTGGCCCTCGCGGTGGACGACGACGGCGCGCGGGTGGACCTGCTGCGCTGTCTCCTCGGCGCCGCGGTGCTCGCGGTCGTCACCGGCGGGTGGGGGACGGCGCGGGAGTCCGGCGTCCTGGACCTCGTGCTCGACCGGCTGCCGCCGCCGGTGCGGCCCCTCCTGCGCGCGGTGCTCGCCGGGTTCCTCACCGCGCTGGCCCTCGGGCTGGCCGTGGTCGCCGTGGCCCTCGCCGCCGACGCCCGGGGCTACGCCGCGCTCTCCGGCTCCCTCGGCGGCTCGGCGGCCGGCGCGGTCGGGCTGATCGCGCTGGGGGTCCTCCTGCTGCCCAACGCCGCGGCCGCCGCGATCGGCCTGGCCGCCGGCCCGGGGTTCGCCGTGGGCAGCGGAACCCTGGTGTCGGTGCACGGCGTCACCCTCGGGGCGGTGCCCGCGCTGCCCCTGCTGGCCGCGCTGCCCGACACGCAGGCGGTGCCGCTGGTGGCGTTCCTGTCGCAGGCGGTTCCGGCGCTGGCCGGCCTCGTCGCCGGGACCACCCTGGGCCGCAGGTTCGGCGACGACGACGAGGGGGGCTCGGTCGTGGCCGGGCTGTGGGGCGTGCTCGCCGGTGTCCTCCTCGGGGGAGCGTGCGGCGTGCTGGCCTGGCTCGGCGGCGGCTCCCTCGGCGACGGCGCACTGGCCGAGGTCGGCGCGCCCGCGGTGGCCACCGCACTGTCCTTCGCCGTCCAGGCCGGGATCGCCGCGGCCGTCGCCGCCGCCGTCAGCCGCTGGCGCGCGCTGGGCTGAGGACCGGCCGGGAACCGGTGCGGGCGCCCCGGCTAGGGTCGCTGGCGTGCCCGCACCAGGACCGTCCCCGCGGGCGCGGGTCGTGGTCCTCCTCTCCGGCACCGGGTCGCTGTGCGCCGCGCTGCTGGCGGCCGCCGACGACCCCGCCTACCCGGCGACGGTGGTCGCCGTGGGCAGCGACCGCGACGCCGACGGCCTCGAGCACGCCCGCCGCCGTGGCATCGCCACCTTCACCTGCCGGCTGCGCGACCACGCCGACCGGGCCGCCTGGGACGCCGCGCTGGCCGCCGCGATCGCCGAGCACCGGCCCGACC
The DNA here is from genome assembly GCF_054050635.1 of Geodermatophilus sp. SYSU D00079. Taxonomy (NCBI): domain Bacteria; kingdom Bacillati; phylum Actinomycetota; class Actinomycetes; order Geodermatophilales; family Geodermatophilaceae; genus Geodermatophilus; species Geodermatophilus sp. SYSU D00079. The sequence continues at coordinate 203,214 of NZ_JBJGZS010000004.1, forward strand.
TCGTCGTCTCCGCCGGGTTCATGAAGATCGTCGGCCCGGCCGTGCTGGACGCCTTCGGCGGGCGGCTGGTCAACACCCACCCCGCTCTGCTGCCCGCCTTCCCGGGCGCGCACGCCGTCCGCGACGCGCTGGCCGCCGGTGTCGAGGTCACCGGCAGCACGGTGCACCTGGTCGACGCCGGCGTGGACACCGGCCCGGTGCTCGCCCAGCGCGAGGTGCCCGTCCTCCCGGGGGACGACGAGGCCCGGCTGCACGAACGGATCAAGACCGTGGAGCGCGAGCTCCTGGTGGACACGGTGGCGCGACTCGTGAGCGGCCACGCGTCAGACGACACGGAGGAGCCCCGATGAGCGACCGCACCCCCATCCGCCGCGCGCTGCTGGGCGTGTACGACAAGACCGGCATCGAGGAGCTCGCCCGCGGGCTCGCCGACGCCGGCGTCGAGCTGGTCAGCACCGGTGCCACCGCGCGCCGCATCGCCGACGCCGGGGTGCCGGTCACCCCGGTGGAGCAGGTCACCGGCTTCCCGGAGTGCCTGGACGGGCGGGTCAAGACGCTGCACCCGTCGGTGCACGCCGGCATCCTGGCCGACCGCCGCAGGCCCGAGCACGTGCAGCAGCTCGAGGAGCTCGGCGTCGCGCCGTTCGACCTCGTGGTGGTCAACCTCTACCCGTTCACCGAGACCGTCGCCTCAGGGGCGAGCCCCGACGAGTGCGTGGAGCAGATCGACATCGGCGGCCCGGCGATGGTGCGCGCCGCGGCCAAGAACCACCCGTCGGTCGCCGTCGTCGTCGACCCGGCCCGCTACGGCGACGTCCTCGCGGCGGTGTCGGCCGGCGGCTTCACCTTGACCGAGCGGCAGCAGCTGGCGGCCGCGGCGTTCCGGCACACGGCCAGCTACGACATCGCCGTCGCCTCGTGGATGGGCAGCGTGCTCGCTCCCGAGGAGGACACCCGGTTCCCCGCGTGGGTCGCGGCCAGCTGGGAGCGGGCCGACGTCCTGCGGTACGGGGAGAACCCGCACCAGCAGGCCGCGCTCTACCGCAGCGGCCAGCCGGGGCTGGCGCACGCCGAGCAGCTGCACGGCAAGCAGATGTCCTACAACAACTACGTCGACACCGACGCCGCCTGGCGGGCCGCCCACGACCACACCGACCCGTGCGTGGCGATCATCAAGCACGCCAACCCCTGCGGCATCGCCGTCGGCCCCGACATCGCCGCCGCGCACCGCAAGGCGCACGCGTGTGACCCGGTGTCGGCCTTCGGCGGTGTGATCGCCGCCAACCGCGAGGTCGACCTGGCCATGGCCGAGCAGGTCGCCGGCGTCTTCACCGAGGTCGTGGTGGCCCCGTCGTTCACCGACGACGCGGTCGAGGTGCTCACCGCCAAGAAGAACATCCGGCTGCTGCGGCTCCCGGACGCCGCCCGGCCGGCCACCGAGCTGCGGCCGGTCAGCGGCGGGCTGCTGCTGCAGGTCGCCGACCGCGTGGACGCCCCCGGCGACGACCCCACCACCTGGACGCTGGCCACCGGTCAGCCGCTGGACGCCGCGGGCCTCGACGACCTCGTCTTCGCCTGGCGCAGCGTCCGCGCCGTCCGCAGCAACGCGATCCTGCTGGCCCACGAGAAGGCCACCGTCGGGGTCGGCATGGGCCAGGTGAACCGGGTGGACGCCGCCCGGCTCGCCGTCGCCCGGGCCGGGGACCGCGCCGCGGGTGCCGTGGCCGCCTCCGACGCGTTCTTCCCCTTCGCCGACGGGCTGCAGGTGCTGCTCGACGCCGGGGTGCGCGCCGTCGTGCAGCCGGGCGGGTCGGTGCGGGACGAGGAGGTCATCGCCGCCGCGGCCGCCGCCGGTGTGCCGCTGTACCTCACCGGGACCCGCCACTTCGCCCACTAGGGAGGGCCCGTGGCCTCGACCCGCCCGCACGTCCGCCCGCCCGGGGCGGGCGCCGAGATCGAGGGCCAGGACCTCGCCCGGGTGGACTGGTGGGGCGTCGAGCTCGACGGGGTCACCTTCACCCGGTGCCGGTTCGAGGACGCCGGCCTGGAGGAGCTGGTCACCCGGCGGTGCGTGTTCGACTCCTGCGTGCTGACCGGTGTGCGGATGGGTGGCTCCCGGCACCTGGGCTCGGCGTTCCTGTCCTGCCGGTTCGACCGGGCCCGGCTGTTCGACGTCACGTGGGAGGGCTGCAAGCTCACCGGCTCGACGTTCCCCGGCGCGCAGCTGCGGCCCATGACCTCGACCGACAGCGACTGGAGCTGGACCTCGCTGCGCGGTGCGGACCTCTCGGGGCTGGACCTGTCCGGTCACCGGTTCCGGGAGGCCGACCTCACCGACGCCGACCTGCGCGAGTGCGACCTCACCGGGGCCGACCTCGACCGCGCCCGGCTGCAGGGGGTCAAGCTGCGCGGGGCCGACCTGCGCGGGGCCTCGACCGAGTCGGTCAACTGGCTGGCGTTCGAGCTGACCGGGGTCCGGCTGGACCTCCTGCAGGCGGTCGAGGTCGCCCGCGCCCACGGCGCCCTGGTCGCCGACTGACCCCGGTCACCTCCGGGGGCTGGTCAGCATCGCCTTGACCGCGCCGAGGATGCCCAGCGCCGGGACGGCGACGGCGAACCAGAAGCCGGTGTCGAAGGTGCCGGCGTCCCACCGGGCGTCGGCGAGCGGGACGAGCACCCCGGCGAAGGCCACCAGGCCGGCCAGCAGGGCCAGCACACCGAGGAAGCGGTGCGACCGGGCCGGCAGCAGCGCCAGCACGCCGAGCACGAGCAGCACCGCGCCCCCGCCGACGACGGCGACGGGCTGCCACATCCCGTCGCCGAACACGTCGGCCACGTCGCGGCCCAGGCCCTCGACGCCCCGCCGGACCAGGTCCAGCCCGGTGAGGTCGCTGTCGGTGACCCAGCGCAGCAGCAGGCTGACCCCGGCCGCGACGCCGGCCAGCACGAGCAGCAACCCGGCCAGGGCGTCGGGACGGCGCACCCGCACCGGCTTGGTCGAGTACGGCGGCGCGGTCGAGGCGGGGGGAGCGGCGGGCGGTGGCCCCGGCGGGGGCATGCCGCCCGCATAGGCGCCGCCGTACCCGGTGTCGGTGCGCGAGCCGCCCACCGGCTGGAGCCCCGGCGTGGTCTGCTCCCGCCAGTCGCCGGCGCCGCCGTGCGTGCCGGCCGGGGACTGGTCGCGCTCGGTCATCTGCTCTCCTCGCGGGTCGGCAGGCGGTCGCAGGCGGGGAGGCGCCCGCTGCCCGCGAGCCTAGGGCGGGGTCGAGGGCAGCGGGCGGCTCTCGGGCACACTGTCGGTCGTGCCCGCGACGATCCTGGACGGCAAGGCCACCGCAGCAGCGATCCGGGCGGAGTTGACCGAACGGGTCGCCGCGCTCACCGCCGCCGGTCACCGGCCCGGCCTGGGCACGCTCCTCGTGGGCGACGACCCCGGCAGCCGGTGGTACGTCAACGCCAAGCACTCCGACTGCGCGCAGGTCGGCATCGCCAGCATCCAGCGCGAGCTGCCGGCGACCGCCACGCTCACCGACGTCCTCGAGGTCGTCGACGAGCTCAACGCCGACCCGGCCTGCACCGGCTACATCGTCCAGCTGCCGCTGCCGCAGGGGATCGAGGAGAGCGCCGTCCTCGAGCGGATGGACCCGGCGAAGGACGCCGACGGCCTGCACCCGGTCAACCTGGGCCGGCTGGTGCTCAACGTCCCCGGCCCGCTGCCGTGCACGCCGGTCGGGATCGTCGAGCTGCTGCGCCGGTACGACGTGCCGATCGCCGGTGCCGAGGTGGTCGTCGTCGGCCGCGGCATCACCGTCGGGCGGCCGCTGGGCCTGCTGCTCACCCGCCGCAGCGAGAACGCCACGGTCACCCTCTGCCACACCGGCACCCGCGACCTGGCCGCGCACCTGCGGACGGCCGACATCGTGGTGGCGGCGGCGGGCGTGCCGGGTCTGGTGACGAAGGAGCTGGTCAAGCCGGGCGCCGCCGTCCTCGACGTCGGTGTCAGCCGGGTCGAGGGCAAGATCGCCGGCGACGTCGCCAAGGACGTCGTCGACGTGGCCGGCTTCGTGGCGCCCAACCCCGGCGGGGTGGGGCCCATGACCCGGGCGATGCTGCTGCAGAACGTCGTCCTCGCCGCCGAGCAGGCCGCCGCCGCGGACGTCCTCACGGCCTGATGACCCGCCCGCCGCTCCACACCCGCCGGCCCTTCCTGGCCGGCCTGCTGCGGCAGCTGCCGTTGCTGCTGGTGCTGGTCGTGGTGGCGGTCGGGCTGCTCATGGTGACCTTCGAGCACTGGCGCCGGGGGCTGGTCGTCGTCGGCGTGGCGCTCGTCGGCGGCGGGCTGCTGCGGCTGCTGCTCCCGGTCCGGCGGGTGGGGTTCCTCGCCGTCCGCAGCCGGCCGGTGGACGTCGTCCTGCTAGCCGGGGTGGGCGTCACGCTCACCGCCTTCGCGCTGTCGATCCCCGGTGGGTGAGATCGGCCCGGCACCCGACCGGGCGCTGTGGCCGCCCCAGCGATAGGTTGGCCGCCATGGCAGAGCAGCCCAGGAACGGCAAGGTCACCGTCGTCGGTGCCGGCTTCTACGGCTCGACCACCGCCCTCCGCCTCGCGGAGTACGACATCTTCGAGACCGTCGTGCTCACCGACATCGTCGAGGGCAAGCCCGAGGGCATCGCCCTCGACATGAACCAGTCCCGGCCCATCGAGGGCTTCGAGACCAGGGTCGTCGGCGTCGGCGGCGGGTCCTACGAGGGCACCGAGGGCTCCGACGTCGTCGTGATCACCGCGGGCCTGCCGCGCAAGCCCGGCATGAGCCGGATGGACCTCATCGAGACCAACGCCAAGATCGTCCGCCAGGTCGCCGAGAACATCGCGCGGACCTCGCCGGACGCCGTGGTCATCGTGGTGTCCAACCCCCTGGACGAGATGACCGCGTTGGCCCAGCTGGCCACCCAGTTCCCGAAGAACCGGGTCATGGGGCAGGCGGGCATGCTCGACACCGCCCGGTTCTCCAACAACGTCGCCGAGGAGCTCGGCGTCCCGGTCAGCTCGGTGCGCACCCTGACCCTCGGCTCGCACGGCGACACGATGGTGCCGGTGCCCTCGCGCTGCACCGTCGACGGCAAGCCGCTGGCCGACGTGCTCGCCGCCGACCGCATCGAGCACCTGGTCGACCGGACCCGCAACGGCGGCGCCGAGGTCGTGGCGCTGCTCAAGACCGGCTCGGCGTACTACGCACCCTCGGCCGCCGCGGCCCGCATGGCCCGCGCGGTCATGGAGGACTCCGGCGCCGTCATGCCGGTGTGCGCCTGGGTGGACGGGGAGTACGGCATCTCCGGGGTGTACCTGGGGGTCGAGGCCGAGATCGGGCGCGAGGGCGTCCGGCGGGTGGTCGAGGGCGACCTGTCCGACAGCGAACTGGCCGGGCTGCGCGAGGCGGCTGAGGCCGTGCGCGCCAAGCAGGCTGACGTAGCCGACCTCTGACCGACCGGTCAGAGCTGCAGAGAGGGAAATCCAGACGTGAGCAAGATCAAGGTCGAGGGGACGATCGTCGAGCTCGACGGCGACGAGATGACCCGGATCATCTGGCAGTTCATCAAGGACCAGCTGATCCTCCCGTACCTCGACGTCGACCTCGAGTACTACGACCTCGGCATCGAGAAGCGTGACGAGACCGACGACCAGATCACCGTGGACGCCGCCAACGCGATCCAGCGGCACGGCGTCGGCGTCAAGTGCGCGACGATCACCCCGGACGAGGCGCGGGTCGAGGAGTTCGGCCTCAAGCGCATGTACCGCTCGCCCAACGGGACGATCCGCAACATCCTCGGCGGCGTCATCTTCCGCGAGCCGATCATCATGGCGAACGTGCCGCGCCTGGTGCCGGGCTGGACCAAGCCGATCGTCGTCGGCCGTCACGCCTTCGGTGACCAGTACCGCGCCACCGACTTCAAGTTCCCCGGCGAGGGGACGCTGACGCTGACCTTCACCCCGAAGGACGGCTCGGCGCCGATCGAGCACGAGGTGTTCCAGTCGCCGGGCGCCGGCGTCACGATGGCGATGTACAACCTCGACGAGTCGATCCGCGACTTCGCCCGGGCCTCGATGAACTACTCCCTGCAGCGCGGCTACCCGCTGTACCTCTCGACGAAGAACACGATCCTCAAGGCCTACGACGGCCGGTTCAAGGACCTGTTCCAGGAGGTCTTCGAGACCGAGTTCAAGGACCAGTTCGAGGCCGCGGGCATCACCTACGAGCACCGCCTCATCGACGACATGGTCGCCGCCTCCCTCAAGTGGGAGGGCGGCTACGTCTGGGCCTGCAAGAACTACGACGGTGACGTGCAGTCCGACACCGTGGCGCAGGGCTTCGGCTCGCTGGGCCTCATGACGTCGGTGCTGATGAGCCCCGACGGCCGCACCGTCGAGGCCGAGGCCGCGCACGGCACGGTGACCCGCCACTACCGGGCGCACCAGCGCGGCGAGGCGACCTCCACCAACCCGATCGCGTCGATCTTCGCCTGGACCCGGGGCCTGGCCCACCGCGGCAAGCTGGACAACACCCCCGAGGTGACCCGCTTCGCCGAGACGCTGGAGAAGGTCTGCATCGACACCGTCGAGGCCGGTCAGATGACCAAGGACCTCGCGCTGCTGATCAGCAAGGACCAGCCGTGGCTGACCACCCAGGACTTCCTGGCGGCCATCGACAGCAACCTGCAGAAGGCCATGGCCTGACGCAGGCGCCCGCCTGACAGCGGCCCCCTCGCCTCCGGGCGAGGGGGCCGCTGCCGTTGGAGGGCCCGGTCGCGTGATGCAACTCCGGAGGAGCTGCTGCTCCACGGGGCGCCGCACCAGCACGTTCCCCGGAGTGGCGCTCCCTGTGGACGACGCCAGCGCGCGCGGGTCCCCGTGCGGCACCCTCACGCGGTGTCCCGTCCTCACCGTCCCGCGGCGCTCTGGGGTCGGGTGTTCCGCAAGCGGGACGTGGTCACGGCCGGGCTGCTCACGACGGCCCAGCTCCGCAGCTCGGCCTGGCGACGCCTCTACCGAGGGGTCTACGCCGATGCCGACCTGCCCGACTCGTTCGACCTGCGCGTCGCCGGGGCGGGGCTGCTGGTGCCGGCGCAGGCCGTCTTCAGCGGGCGGACGGCGGCCCATCTGCACGGTGCGACCGATTTGGTGGACGGGCACACGCCGGTCGAGGTGTCGGTGCCGGTCGGGGTGCGGTTCGGCCCCGTGGCCGGGCCCAGGGTGCGGGAGACGGTGCTGGCCTCGGCCGACGTGACCCGGGTGCGGCGCCGACCCTGCACGACGCGCGTCCGGACGGCCCTGGACATCGCCAGGGCCGAACCGCTCATCGAGGGTGTCGTGGCCCTCGACGTCCTCCTGGCCCGCACCGTCGTGGACGAGCCGGAGCTGCGGGAGGGGCTCGCCACCCTCCCGTCTCCGCGGGGCGCACGGCGGGCGCGGCGTGCCGTCGACCTCGCCGACCCCCGTGCCGAGTCACCGCAGGAGTCCCGGGTGCGGGTCCTGCTCGCACTCGCCGGTCTGCCCGCCGTCCCTCAGTTCACCGTGCGCGACGCCGACGGGTCCTTCGTCGCCCGCGTCGACCTGGCCTACCCGGGACAGCGAGTGGCCGTGGAGTACGACGGGGTGTGGCACGCCGACCGTGCTCAGCTGACCCGCGACCGGCGCCAGCTCAATGCACTCGTGGCCGCCGGGTGGACCGTCCTGCACGTGACGGCGGCCGACCTCCGGGACCCGGAGGGGCTCACCGCCCGCGTGCGGGCGCTGCTCACTGCTCGCACCTCCGGGGGAGTTGCGCTCTGATCCGGCTCAGAGACGGCAACTCCCCCGGAGGTGTCACGGACGGTGCAGCGCGTCAGGCGCCGAACAGCTGGGTCCACCAGGGGCCGCCGGGCCCCTCGGCGACGCCCACGCCGAGCTTGGTCAGCTCGCAGTCGAGGATGTTCTCCCGGTGGCCGGGGCTGGTCATCCAGTCGTCCATCACCTCGGTCGCGTTCGCCTGGCCGTAGGCGATGTTCTCCGCCCGGGCGTAGGTGATCCCGGCCTGCTTCGCGCGGTCGAAGGGGTCGAGGCCCTCCGGGGTGTCGTGCGAGAAGTAGTCGCGGTCGCGCATGTCGGCGCTGTGTGCGCGGGCGACGGCGGCCAGGGCGCTGTCGGCCGCGAGCGGCGCGCAGCCGGCGGTGGCGCGGGCCTGGTTCACCAGGCTCAGCACCTGGCCCTCGATGCCCGGAGCGGCCGGCGCCGCGGGCGCGGCCGGGGCGGGGGCGGGGCGCGGTGCGGGGGCAGGCGCGGGGCGCGGTGCGGGAGCCGGGGCGGGCGTGCTGGCCTTGGGGGCGGCCGGCTCGTCGCGGGGCTCCTCGGTCGCCGGCGCGGGGGACGGCGCCGGCGTGGGCTCGTCGGCCGCAGCCGCGCGTGCGGTCTCCGGTTCCTCGGCGGCCGGCGTCTCCGGGGCGGCGGGGGCGGGGGTCTCGGCCGGGGCGTCGGTGGCCGGGACGCCGTCGACGCCCATCTGCACCGTGCCGTTCCCGGACGCCGACCGGGCCGACGACGAGCCGGCCGACCGCCCGGCGCCGGACGAGGCGTGCCCCTCGGCCGAGGCGGCGTCCAGCGCGGCACGCTCGGAGGAGCTGGTCACGACGTCGGACACCACCGGGACGGCGAAGGTGATGCCCGCGACCGCGAGGACCACGGCGAAGACGGGGAGCACGCGGCGCAGGCCGAAGGCGCGGAACAGGACGGAGACCGCGCGGCCGAGCGCTGCGGCGATCCGCGAGGTGGGCGGGGGACCCGCCGGCATGTGGTGCACGAGGTAACCCTCACGAGTTGCTAGATCACGGATCGTTACTTTGGGCAGAGTAGCCGTATGCGGTCCGTGATCGGCACCGTGCTGTGTCCAAGGTCACACCCGGTTCGACTCAACACCCTCCGGAGGGGCTCCGGTGGGCCCGCCCGGCGAGGGCGGGCAGCATGGACCCCGTCCATTCCCCTCGACCGAGGAGCGCGCCGCCGGTGAGCGACGTCTGGCTCAACATCGTCATGGTCGTCGTCTTCGTCCTCGTCGGAGGCGCCTTCTCCGGCGCGGAGATCGCGCTGGTGAGCCTGCGCGAGTCCCAGGTCCGCGCCATGGCCGACAACGCGGGACGGCGCGGCAAGGCCGTGGCCCGGCTGCTCAGCGACCCCAACCGCTTCCTCGCCGCCGTCCAGGTCGGCGTCACCCTGGCCGGCTTCTTCTCGGCGGCCTTCGGTGCCAGCACCCTCTCCGCGCCCCTGGCCGACCAGCTCGTGGGCCTCGGCGTGGGCGAGGGGCTGGCGGGCACGCTGGCGCTGGTGCTGGTGACCATCGCGATCAGCTACCTGTCGCTGGTGGTGGGTGAGCTGACCCCCAAGCGGCTGGCCCTCCAGCGCGCCGAGGGCTTCTCGCTGATCGTCGCCGCGCCGCTCAACGGCATCGCCACGCTGTTCCGCCCGGTCATCTGGCTGCTGTCGGTCTCGACCAACCTCCTGGTCCGCGTGCTCGGCGGGGACCCCAAGGCCAGCGGGGAGGCGATCAGCCAGGAGGAGCTGCGCGACCTCGTCGCCGCCCACGAGTCGCTGAGCACCGACGAGCGCCGGCTGATCGGGGAGGTCTTCCGCGCCGGCGACCGTGAGGTGCGGGAGGTCATGACGCCCCGCACCGAGGTCGACTTCCTGGAGGCGTCGATGACCGCCAGTCGGGCGGCCAAGCAGGTGCACGACTCCAGCCACTCCCGCTACCCCGTCGCCGGCCGGGACGAGGACGACGTCATCGGTTTCGTGCACGTCCGCGACCTGTTCCTGCCCAACCACCCGGCCGGGCGGGCGGCGACCGTCGGCGACCTCGTCCGCGAGGTCAAGCGGCTGCCGGGCACCGCCGGCGTCCTCACCGCGCTGTCGGAGATGCGGCGGGAGAACCACCACCTGGCCATCGTCGTCGACGAGTACGGCGGCACCGACGGGATCGTCACGCTCGAGGACCTGATCGAGGAGGTCATCGGCGAGATCTACGACGAGTACGACGAGGACGTCGGGGACGACGCCCAGGAGGTCCCCGGCGGCCCCCAGGAGGTCGACGGGCTGCTCAACCTCGACGACTTCCGTGAGGCGACCGGGGTGCAGCTGCCCGAGGGCCCGTACGAGACGGTCGCCGGGTACGTGCTGGCCGAACTCGGCCGGCTCCCCGACGTCGGGGACTCGGTGACGGTCGAGGAGCGCACGCTGACCGTCCTCGAGCTGGACGGACGTCGCATCGCGCGGCTGTCGGTCAGCCCGGCACCCGACGCCGAGCCGGCCGCGGCCGAGGACAGCCAGGCGCCCGCGGGCTGAGCCGCGGGTGCGCCGGCCGGTCAGCCGCGGGCGCGGGTGGTCTCCCAGGCGTCGCGCACGATGCCGGCCAGGTCGGTGTGCCGCGGCGTCCAGCCCAGGTCGGCGCGGATCCGGTCGCTGGAGGCCACCAGCTGCGCGGGGTCGCCGGCGCGGCGCTCCCCGACGACCACGGGCACCGGGTGGCCGGTGACCTCGCGGACGGCGTCGACGACCTGCTGCACGGAGAAGCCGGTGCCGTTGCCCAGGTTGTAGATGCGGTGCTCGCCCGGGGCGGGGGCGGTCAGCGCGAGCAGGTGCGCGTCGGCGAGGTCGGAGACGTGGATGTAGTCGCGGATGCAGGTGCCGTCCGGGGTCGGGTAGTCCTCGCCGTAGACGGTCATCGCCTCGCGGGTGCCCGCGACCACCTGCAGGGCGATCGGGATGAGGTGGGTCTCGGTGGTGTGCCGCTCACCCAGGCCGTAGGCGGCGCCGGCGACGTTGAAGTACCGCAGGCTGACCGCCGCGAAGTCGTACGCGGTGGCGTACGAGGTGAGCATCGCGTCGACGGCGAGCTTGGTGGCGCCGTAGGTGTTGGTCGGGCGGGTGGGGGCGTCCTCGCGGATCGGCACCTGCTCCGGCTCGCCGTAGGTGGCCGCGGTCGAGGAGAAGACGATCCGGCGGCAGTCGGCCGCGCGCATCGCCTCCAGCAGCGCCAGGGTGCCGGTGACGTTGGTGTCCCAGTAGATCTCCGGCTTGACCTGCGACTCCCCGACGAGGCTCTTGGCCGCGAAGTGCAGCACCGCCTCGGGCCGGACGTCGGCCAGCACCGGGGCCGAGTCGTGCAGCGAGGCCCGCACGAACGCCGCGCCCTCCGGCACCGCGTCCGCGTGGCCGGTGGAGAGGTCGTCGAGCACGGTGACCTCGTGGCCGCCCTGCAGCAGGGCGGCCGTGACTACGCTGCCGATGTAGCCGGCCCCACCGGCGACGAGAACGCGCATGCGCCCACCCTAGAGACGGTCGGCGGGCGGCACGGTCAGGAGGCGGAACAGTGGTCAGCGCACGCCCGGCGGTGCAGCAGTTGCCCGCCTACAAGCCGGGGCGCAACCCGGCCGACCTCGCCCGCGAGATCGGCGTCGCCCGGGCGGTGAAGCTGGCCAGCAACGAGGTCGCGTTCCCGCCGCTGCCGGCCGTCGTCGAGGCGCTGGCCACCACGGCCGCCGAGACCAACCGCTACCCGGACAACGGCGCCGTCGTCCTCACCGGGGCCCTGGCCGAGCGGTACGACGTCGACCCCGCGCAGATCGTCACCGGCTGCGGGGCGGTCATGCTCTGCCAGCAGCTGGCCCAGTCGTACAACGACCCCGGCACGAGCATCGCCTTCGCCTGGCGCTCGTTCGAGATGTACCCGCTGCTGGCCCAGGTCGCAGGCGCCCGGTCCGTCCAGGTGCCGCTGACCCCCGGCCGCCCCGGCGGGCCGGCCGACACCCACGACCTCGAGGCCCTCGCCGCCGCCGTCGACGACACCACCCGGGTGGTGTTCGTCTGCAACCCGAACAACCCCACCGGGACGGCGGTCCGGCGCGCGGAGCTGGAGCGCTTCCTCGACGCCGTCCCGGCCGAGACGCTGGTCGTCCTGGACGAGGCCTACCGCGAGTTCGTCACCGACCGCGACGTCCCCGACGGGCTGGAGCTGATGCGCGGGCGGCCCAACGTGGCCGTGCTGCGGACGTTCTCCAAGGCCTGGGGCCTGGCCGGGCTGCGGGTCGGCTACCTGGTCGCCGAGGACCCGGCCGTGGCCGAGGCGGTCCGCCGGACGCACGTGCCGTTCAGCGTCAACATGCTCGCCCAGGCGGCCGCCGTCGCCGCGCTGGCCAGCGAGGACGAGGTGCGTCGCCGGTGCACGGCGGTCACCGCCGAGCGGGAGCGGCTGACCGCTGCCCTCCGGGAACGGGGTCTGGACGTCTCCGACAGCCAGGCCAACTTCGTCTGGCTGCCGGTGGAGGAGGAGGCCGCGGGTCTGGCCGCCGCGCTGGAGTCGCGGGCGGTCATCACCCGTCCGTTCGCCGGCGAGGGGATCCGGGTCACCGTGGGCACCCCCGAGGAGGACGACCTCTTCCTCGAGGCCCTCGACCAGGTGCGCTCCGCCACACCGGTGGCGTGACCCGCCGTCGGTGACGTCGGCGTTCGGGACGCGCGGAGCGGCACCCCCCCGGGGGCTGGTTTGATTGCCGACGTGCCTCTTCCCCGTGTGCTCTCCGGCATCCAGCCGACGGCGGGTTCCTTCCACCTCGGGAACCACCTGGGTGCCCTGCGGCAGTGGGTGAACCTGCAGGAGACGACGGAGGCCTTCTACTGCGTCGTCGACCTGCACGCGATCACCGTCGCCCAGGACCCGGCGGAGCTGCGGCGCAACACCCTGGTCTCGGCCGCCCAGCTGCTCGCGCTCGGCGTCGACCCCGCGCGCAGCGCGCTGTTCGTGCAGAGCCACGTGCCGGAGCACCTGCAGCTGTCGTGGGTCCTGGAGTGCCTCACCGGGTTCGGCGAGGCCAGCCGGATGACCCAGTTCAAGGACAAGAGCCAGCGCGAGGGGACGGCGGGCACGACCGTCGGCCTGTTCACCTACCCGGTGCTCATGGCCGCCGACATCCTCGTCTACCAGGCGCAGCAGGTCCCCGTCGGCGACGACCAGCGCCAGCACCTCGAGCTGACCCGTGACCTCGCGATCCGGTTCAACGGCCGCTTCGGCGACACCTTCCCCGTCCCGGAGGGCTTCATCCCCGAGGGGGCGGCGCGGGTGATGGACCTGCAGTCACCGGACAAGAAGATGAGCAAGAGCCTCCCCCCGGCCGGGTGCATCTTCCTGCTCGACGACCCCAAGGTGACGGCGAAGAAGATCCGCTCGGCGGTCACCGACACCGGCCGCGAGATCGTGGCCGACCCGGTCGGCAAGCCCGGGATCACCAACCTGCTGACCATCCACAGCGCGCTGTCGGGGGAGACCGTCGCCCAGCTGGAGGAGCGGTTCAGCGGCCGCGGGTACGGCGACCTGAAGAAGGAGCTCGCCGAGGTCGTCGTCGACTTCGTGACGCCGGTGCGGGAGCGGACGCAGGAGCTGCTCGACGACCGGGCCGAGCTGGAGCGGGTGCTCGCCGCCGGTGCGGCCCGCGCCCGGGAGGTCGCCGCCGGCACCGTCGCGGCCGTCTACGACCGGGTCGGCTTCCTCCCGCCGAGCGGAGCGGGCGCGTGAACGACGACACCTTCGTGCCGCGCAGTCGAAGCCTGCCCCCGGAGACCGCCGTCCTCGGGGTGGTCGTCCCCATCCCCGAGCCCTGGTCGCAGCTGTTCGTCGACTGGCGCACCAAGGTCGGCGACCCGCAGGCGAGCCTGGTCCCGCCGCACGTGACCCTGCTGCCGCCCACCGAGGTGGTCGCCGCCGACCGGCCGGCCATCAGCGCGCACCTGGCGTCCGTGGCGGCCAGCCACCCGCCGTTCGACATGCACCTGTCGGGCACTGGCACCTTCTCGCCGGTCTCCGAGGTGGTGTTCGTGGCCGTGGCCCGCGGCATCGGCAACTGCGAGCTCATCGCCAACGACGTCCGCTGCGGCCCCCTGGCGCGCTCGCTGACCTACCCGTACCACCCGCACGTCACCGTCGCCCACGACGTCCCGCCCGACATGCTCGACCTCGCCTACTGCGGGCTGAGCGACCTGTCGGCGCAGTTCCGGGTCCGCCACTTCACCGAGTTCGAGCAGAACGCCGACGGCTCGTGGGTCGTCGCCCGGGAGTACCCGCTCACCGGTCCGCCCCGCTGACAGGGGACGCCTCGGGCGGCCGCTGGTCCTGGCTCACCCGGCTGACCGACAGGTGGGACGCGCTCGTCACCGGCCTGCGCCGCCGCCTCCCCTGGCTGGACCACCTCGCCCGCGCGGGGGGCCGCTACCGGCGCACCCAGGGCGACCTCATGGCCGCCGGCGTCACCTACTTCGTGTTCCTCGGGCTGGTCCCCGTGCTGCTCCTGGTGGCGGCGACCATCGGGCTGGTCCTCGCCGGCGACGAGCTGCTGCAGCAGGAGCTGTACGCGGCGATCCGCGACGCCTTCCCCGGCTCGACGGGCCGGCAGATCGTGGGGGAGCTGCGCGGGGCGGTGGGGTCGGCCGGCGTCGTCGGCGTCATCGGGCTCGCCGGGTTCCTCTACGCCGGGCTCCGGGCCATGGACAAGCTGCGCGTCGGCATGGAGCGCATCTGGAAGGGCCGTGCCGACGAGCCGGAGTTCCTCCGCGACAACGTGCAGGACCTCCTCGCGCTGCTGGCCCTCGGGGTCGCCGGGCTGCTCAGCCTCGGCTTCACCGGCGTGGTCACCCAGGCCACCGGCTGGCTGCTCGGCCTGCTCGGGCTCGAGGACGCGCCCGGCCTGCCGGTGCTCACCGCGGTGCTGGGGCTCGCGCTGGCGCTCGGCACCGACGTCGTGGTCTTCCTGTGGCTGCTCAAGGTGGTGCCCTCGACGTCGCACCCGCTGCGGCGGCTGCTGCCCGGCGCCCTGTTCGGCGCGGCCGGGTTCGAGGTGATGAAACTCCTCGGCAGCCTCTACCTCTCCCTGATCTCCGGCAGCGTCACCGCGTCGGCCTTCGGCGGGGCCGTCGGCATCCTCGTGTGGCTGAACACCGTCTGCCGGTTCGCGTTCTTCACCGCCGCGTGGACGGCGACCCTGCCCCGGGTCCAGGAGGCGGCGCCGGCGGTTCCGGACCGCCCGGAGCCGGTGGTGCCGCCGGCCGACCGCTGACCGGCGGCTGCGCGACCGGCACCCGGCGGACGGCCCGGCGACGGCCCACCACGGTGGCGAGGACGAGCCCGACCGCGGCGGCCCCCAGCCCCAGTGCCAGCAGTGGGGGGTCCCCGGCCGGCTCGCCGGCGGCCGCGGTCTCCGGCACGGGCCGGACGGCCGGCGGAGTCGTCGTCGGCGGGGCGGTGCTCGTGGGAGGCGGGACGTCGGCCGCGGAGTCGACCAGCACGCCCACCCCCGGCGCGCCGGCGGGGACGGCGAAACCCCAGTCGAGCAGCAGCGCGGCCTGGTCGGCGGCGCGCAGCGGCACGTGCTCGGTGTTCATCACGCTGACGACCAGGCGGCGGCCGTCGCGCTCGGCGGCGGTGACGTAGGTGTGCCGCGCGGCGTCGGTGAACCCCGTCTTGCCGCCGAGGTCGCCCGGGTAGCGGGTGAGCAGCGGGTTCTCGTTCTGGATCTGGTAGCCCTCGGAGCGTCCCTCCACCGGCGGCATCTGGGCGACCGGCGTCTGCAGGATGGCGGCGGTGCGCGGGTCGGCGACCAGCCGGCGGAAGACCAGTGCCAGGTCGTAGGGGGAGGAGGTCTGGCCCGCCACGTCCAGCCCGGACGGCGAACCGGCGACGGTGTCGAACGCGCCGATCGCCGCCGCGGTCTCGTTCATCGCCCGCACGGTGACGTCGAGACCGCCGGCGGCGCGGGCCAGGGCGTTGGCCGCGTCGTTGCCCGACTGCATCACCAGCGCCTCGAACAGCAGCGAGACCGGGTAGTGCCCACCGGCCACCATCCCGACCCGGCTGCCCTCCATGTTCTCGTCCTCGACGGTGCCCTCGACGACCGTGGCGGGGTCCAGCAGCGGCACGAGGGTGAGCAGGGTCAGCGTCTTGAGCGTGCTGGCCGGGTAGTAGCGGCCGTGCGGGTCGCGGGCGGCCAGGACCACGCCGCTGCCGGCGTCGGCCACCAGCCACCCCGCCGCGGTCAGCCCCTCGGGCAGCGGGCCGGCCCCCTCGGTGACGACGGTGCCCCGGGTGTCCAGCCCCTCGCCGCCGACGGTGACACCGCCCGGGCCGTACCCCTGCGGTGGGCCGCCGGCCAGCGGTGCGGTGGGTGTGGGCGCGGCCGGGTCGGCGGTCGGGCGGGGGGCCTCGGCCAGCGCGGGTGCGGCCCCGGCCAGCAGCGTCCCGGCGGTGAGGACGGCGGCCAGCCCCGCCCGCAGCCGCCGTCGTCCCATGGCCCCGACGCTAGCGCCGGTGCCACCCGGACCGGCGCCGAGCCGTTCCGGTGGTCCACGCCACTGGTGGGCAGCCCCTTCGCAACGATCGCGTCTCGGTCTCCCGGGGAGGGGGCGGCGGTGCCGCCGCCCGCGGTTAGCGTGCGCTGGTCGCGCGTGCGGCGGGCCGGCGTGCCGGTCCCCGGCGTGTGGCCCCGGATGACACCGGGACGGGCCCGGTTCCCCGCGGACCCGTCCCCCCAGAGAGGAGACCGTCTTGCGCCGAGCGCGGAGGATGAAGGCCGCGGCGTTGCTGCTGGCCGGCAGCATGGCCCTGGCGGCCTGCGCCAGCGACGAGGAGGGCGGCGGCAGCGCCAACGGCGGCGGGTCCGGCGGCGGCGGTGAGAGCAGCGAGCTGCAGATCGGCCTGGCCTTCGACACCGGCGGCCGCGGCGACCGCTCGTTCAACGACTCGGCCGTGGCCGGCGTCGAGGCCGCCATCGAGGAGCACGGTGGCGAGGTCACCGAGCTGTCCCCGAACGCCGACGCCTCCAACCGCGCCGACCTGCTCACCCAGCTGGCCGACCAGGGCTTCAACCCGATCATCGCCGTCGGCTTCGCCTACAGCGACGTGATCGGCGAGGTCGCCCAGCAGTACCCCGACGTCACCTTCGCCCAGGTCGACGGCTCGGTCGAGGACGCGGGCAGCCCCGAGAACCTCACCGGTCTGCTGTTCGCCGAGGAGCAGGGCTCCTTCCTCGCCGGCGTCGCCGCCGCCCTGAAGAGCGAGACCGGCCACATCGGCTTCGTCGGCGGCGTCGAGACCCCGCTGATCCAGAAGTTCGAGGCGGGCTACGTGGCCGGCGCGCAGGCGGTCAACCCGCAGATCATCATCGACCGGCAGTACATCTCGCCGGCCGGTGACTTCTCCGGCTTCAACGACCCGGCCCGCGGCCAGATCGTGGCGCAGGGCATGTACGACGCCGGCGCCGACATCGTGTACCACGCGGCCGGCGGCTCGGGCATCGGCGTCTTCCAGGCCGCCGCCGCCTCCGGTGGTCGCGCCATCGGCGTCGACTCCGACCAGTACCAGACGGTCGACGACCCCGCCCAGCAGGCGGTGATCATGACCTCGATGCTCAAGCGCGTGGACGTGGCCGTCGAGACCTTCATCGGTGAGTTCGTCGACGGCAACGTCACCGGCGGCCAGGACGAGGTCTACGACCTCGAGGCCGACGGCGTCGGCCTGGCCACCACCGGTGGCTTCATCGACGACATCCAGAGCGACATCGACGGGTACCGGCAGCAGATCATCGACGGCACGATCACGGTCCCCACGACCCCGTGACGCCGATCGGCTGACCACGCACGACCGACCGCGGGTCCGGGGGCACGCGCCCCCGGGCCCGCTGTCGTGAGCGGGGGACCCTGCCCGCCCGATCGCGCCCCCCGGTGCGCGATCATGCGGCGGGCCGGTGGGACCCGGCGGAGCGGTGGCGAGCGGTCGATCCCGCGCCACCGATGCAGCAGAGTGGACGTGCCCGGCACACCCGCGGGGCGCGCAGCGAGGGAGAGGGCGCACGATGCCGCCAGAAGACGGGGCCACAGCCGGCGTGCCGTCGGGGGAGCCACCGGGCACCGCGGACGGCGGGGCCGCGCCGCTGGCCGTGGAGCTGCGCGGCATCACCAAGCGCTTCCCGGGCGTCGTGGCCAACAAGGACATCGAGCTGCGGGTCCGCCACGGTGAGGTGCACGCCATCGTGGGCGAGAACGGCGCCGGCAAGTCCACGCTGATGAAGACCCTCTACGGGGAGCACCGGCCGGACGAGGGCAGCATCGCCATCGACGGCCGCGAGGTGCACTTCCGCAGCCCGTCGGACGCCATCGCCGCCGGCATCGGGATGGTCCACCAGCACTTCATGCTGGCCGACAACTTCACCGTGCTGGAGAACATCGTCCTCGGCAGCGAGCCCACCCGCGGCGGCCGGCTGGACCACGCGGAGGCCCGCCGCCGCATCCAGGACATCTCCGAGCGCTACAACCTCGGGCTGCGTCCCGACGCGCTCGTCGAGGACCTCGGCGTCGGCGACCGGCAGCGGGTCGAGATCGCCAAGGTGCTCTACCGCGACGCCCGCACGCTGATCCTCGACGAGCCCACCGCCGTCCTCGTGCCGCAGGAGGTCGACGAGCTGTTCGGCAACCTGGCCGAGCTCAAGCGCGAGGGCCTCACGGTCATCTTCATCTCGCACAAGCTGGACGAGGTGCGGAAGGTCGCCGACTCGATCACCGTCATCCGGCGCGGCACGACGGTGGGCACCGCCGACCCGAGGACGACGTCGAGCCGGGAACTGGCCGAGATGATGGTCGGCGCCGAGCTGCCCTCGCCGGAGACCCGCACCTCCACCGTCCGCGACACCCCCGTGCTCGAGCTGCGCGGGGTCACCGTGGCCGGCATCGGCGGCCGCGCGCTCGTCGACGCGGTCGACCTCACCGTCCGCGAGGGCGAGGTCGTCGGGATCGCCGGCGTCGAGGGCAACGGCCAGTCCGAGCTGATCGACGCCGTCATGGGCCTGCGCGAGGTCTCCGCCGGCACGGTGGTGCTCGGCGGGGAGGACATGAGCGCCTGGAGCACCCGCGTCCGCCGGGAGGCCGGGCTGGGTTTCATCCCCGAGGACCGGCACCGCCAGGGCATGCTGCTGGACGCCTCGCTCTGGGAGAACCGGATCCTCGGCCACCAGACCCGCCCGCCGGCGGTGAAGGG
Source organism: Geodermatophilus sp. SYSU D00079 (assembly GCF_054050635.1). NCBI lineage: Bacteria > Bacillati > Actinomycetota > Actinomycetes > Geodermatophilales > Geodermatophilaceae > Geodermatophilus > Geodermatophilus sp. SYSU D00079. The sequence goes on from NZ_JBJGZS010000004.1 coordinate 222,307, forward strand.
ACCGTTCATCGACCGCAAGGGCGCCCGCGCCGACACCGAGCGGATCATGCGCGAGTACGACGTGCGCGCCCCCGGGCCGGACACCCTCGCCGTCGCCCTGTCCGGCGGCAACCAGCAGAAGCTGATCGTCGGGCGGGAGATGAGCGCGCAGCCGCGGCTGCTGCTGGCGGCCCACCCCACCCGCGGCGTGGACGTCGGCGCCCAGGCGGTCATCTGGGGCCTGCTCAAGGACGCCCGCGCCGCCGGCATGGGCATCCTGCTGGTCTCCGCCGACCTCGACGAGCTCATCGGCCTGTCGGACACGCTGCACGTCATGCTGCGCGGCCGGCTCGTGGCCACCCTGGACCCGGCCACGGTCACCCCCGAGGAGCTGGGCGGGCACATGACCGGCGGCCGGACGACGGCGGGTGCGGCATGAGCCTGCTGCGCCGCCTGGGCCCCACCGTGCTGGCCCCGGTCCTGGCCGTCGTCGTCGCGATCGTCATCTCCGGGCTGGTCATGGCCGCCCTGCAGGTGGACCCGCTGCGGGTGTTCGCGGTCATGCTCGACTTCGGCGACACCCCCACCCAGCAGGTCACCGCGATGGTGGTGGTGCTCAACCGGGCCGTGCCGCTGTTCCTCGCCGGGCTGGCCGTCGCCGTCGCGTTCCGCATGGGCCTGTTCAACATCGGCGTGGAGGGGCAGTACCGGCTGGCCACGATCATGGCCGCCGCGGTCGGGGCCGCGGTCGCGCTGCCCGGACCGCTGCACGTGCTGCTCATCGTGGTCGTCGCGATGGCCGTGGCCGCGATCTGGGCGGGCATCGTCGCCGTGCTCAAGGTGACCCGCGGCGTCAGCGAGGTCATCAGCTCGATCATGCTCAACTTCATCGCGCTGGGCATCGCGTCGTTCCTGCTCACCGGCCCGTTCCGGGGCAGCCCGGAGGGCGCGTCGATCATCAGCACCGCGGAGATCCCCGAGTCCGGGTGGATGCCGGGCCTCAACGGCGTCTTCGACCTGTTCGGCCTGGCCAACCCGCCGCGGCAGCTCTACGGCTTCCTGCTCGTGGCGGTGGTCGTGGGCGTCGTGATCGCGGTCCTGCTCAACCGCACCCGGTTCGGCTTCGACCTGCGGGCCACCGGCCTCTCGCCGTCGGCGGCGCGGGCCAGCGGCGTGGACGCCCGCGCGATGGTGGTCAAGACCATGCTGCTGTCGGGGGCGGTGGCCGGGCTGATCGGCCTGCCCGACCTGCTCGGCACGACCCACAGCTACACCACCGACTTCACCGCGGGCCTGGGCTTCCTCGGCATCGCCGTGGCACTGCTCGGCCGCAACAACCCGGTGGGCATCGCGTTCGCCGCGCTGCTGTTCGCCTTCCTCGACCGGGCGCTGGTGCCGCTGCAGATCGCGGACTTCCCGTCGTCGGTGGTCACGATCATCCAGGGCACGATCGTGCTCGCCGTGGTCATCTCCAACGAGGTGGCCCGGCGGATCGCGCTGCGCGCCGCGGAGCGCGGCTCGGCGCAGGCCGGCCCCGCACCCGTGACCGGCGACGGCAGCAGCGGACCAGGACAGACCACGGACGGCGGGGGTGCCGGGACCGGCGCGGGCGTCAGCCCGACCACCGGCGCCGGCCGGCAGACCGACGAGCGGCAGGGGACCGGGGCATGAACGCACCCCACTCGAGCGCTCCGACGGCGCTCCACGCTCCCGCGGGGGGCCTGGCATGAGCACCGTCGTGACCTCGCAGGACACCCGGCCCGCGCGCGGCCCGGTCGGGGAGCTGTTCCTCGGCGGCGGCCGCGCCCGCCGGATCACCTGGCTGGCGGTGGGCGCGCTCGTGCTCGTCTCCGCGGTCCGCGTGATCAGCGGTGAGCAGGCGCTCACGTCGTCGTCCACCATCTCCGCGGCGCTGCTGCTGGCCGTGCCGATCGGACTGGCCGCCCTCGGCGGCCTGTTCTCCGAGCGGGCCGGCGTGGTCAACATCGGCCTCGACGGGATGATGACCCTCGGCACCTGGGGCGCGGGCTTCGCCGGCTACCAGTGGGGCTGGGGCGCGGCGCTGGTGGGTGGGCTGCTGTTCGGCGCGCTCGGCGGCCTGCTGCACGCGGTGGCCACGGTGACCTTCGGCGTGGACCACGTGGTCTCCGGCGTGGCGATCAACATCCTCGCCGCGGGCGTCGTGCGCTTCCTCTCCGAGCTGTACTACACCGACAACCCGGCCGGGGGTGGCGTCACGCAGTCGCCGGCGATCACGGGCAACCAGCCGGAGTTCTCGGTGCCCGTGCTCTCCTCGGGCCCCGACCTGCTCGGGGACCTCGAGCGGCAGGGCTGGTTCCTCGTCAGCGACCTCGCCGGCGTCCTGCGCGGGCTCACCAGCGGCGTCGGGCTGCTCACCGTGCTGGCGGTGCTGCTGGTCCCGGCGTCCTACCTGCTGCTGTGGCGCACCGCCTTCGGGCTGCGGCTGCGCTCGTGCGGCGAGAACCCGGCGGCCGCGGACTCCCTCGGCGTGCCGGTGTACCGCCTGAAGTACGTCGCCGTGGTCATCTCCGGCGCGCTGGCCGGCATGGGCGGGGTGTTCCTGGTCTTCATCGCCGGCATCTACCGGGAGGGGCAGACCAACGGCCGCGGCTTCATCGGCCTGGCCGCGCTGATCTTCGGCAACTGGCGGCCCGGCGGGCTGGCGGCCGGCGCCGGCCTGTTCGGCTTCGCCGACGCGCTGCAGCTGCGCAGCCGGTCGGCGGTGGTGGCGCTGTTCCTGCTGGTCGCGGTCCTGCTGGCCGGCGTCGCCGTCTGGCAGGCGGTGCACCGGCGCGCGGTGCGCGCGGTGCTGGCCGCCGTCGTCGCCGCCGGGGCCCTGACCGGGTTCCTGACCATCGACCAGCTGGCCCCCGGCCTGGTGTCGTTCACCCCGCACCTCACCACGCTGCTGGTGCTGTCGCTGGCCTCCCAGCGACTACGGATGCCCAAGGCCGACGGGCTCGTGTACCGACGAGGAGAGCACTAGTGATCGAGCCGGACTGGGACGCGCTGCGCTCGGCGGCGCGGGAGGCGATGACCCACGCCTACGCCCCCTACTCGCGGTTCCCCGTGGGGGTCGCGGGCCTGGTGGACGACGGGCGGGTGGTCACCGGCTGCAACGTCGAGAACGCCTCCTACGGGGTGGGCCTGTGCGCCGAGTGCGGCATGGTCAGCGACCTGGCGCGCACCGGTGGCGGCCGGCTGGTCGCGGTCGCCTGCGTGGGTGGGGACGGGCAGCCGCTCATGCCGTGCGGCCGGTGCCGGCAGCTGCTGTGGGAGCACGGGGGCCCGGACATGCTCATCGAGACCGTCTCCCTCGGCATCGTGCCGATGCGGGAGGTGCTGCCGGACGCCTTCGGTCCGGACGACCTGGTCGCGGCCGCGCAGCGGGAGGGCCGGGCGTGAGCGCCTTCGACGCGATCGACGTCATCCGGGCCAAGCGGGACGGCGTCGGGCTCAGCGCCGAGCAGATCCGCTGGGTGGTCGACGCCTACACCGCGGGCAGCGTGCCCGACGAGCAGATGAGCGCGCTGCTCATGGCGGTGTTCTTCCGCGGGATGTCGGCCGACGAGCTGGCCGTCTGGACCCAGGCCATGATCGACTCCGGCGAGCGCAAGGACCTCTCGTCGCTGGGCCGTCCCACCGCCGACAAGCACTCCACCGGCGGCGTCGGCGACAAGACCACCCTGCCGCTGGCGCCGCTGGTCGCCGCCTGCGGGGTGGCGGTGCCGCAGCTGTCGGGGCGGGGGCTGGGCCACACCGGCGGCACGCTGGACAAGCTGGAGGCGATCCCGGGCTGGCGGGCCGACGTGCACGAGGAGGCCTACCTGGCGCAGCTGCGCGAGGTGGGCGCGGTGATCTGCGCGGCCGGCCACGACCTCGCCCCGGCGGACAAGAAGCTCTACGCGCTGCGCGACGTCACCGGCACCGTCGAGTCGATCCCGCTGATCGCCAGCTCGATCATGAGCAAGAAGATCGCCGAGGGCGCCGACGCGCTGGTGCTCGACGTCAAGACCGGCTCGGGTGCGTTCATGAAGGACCCCGACGCCTCCCGCGAGCTGGCCCGCACGATGGTCGGCCTCGGTGAGGCGGCCGGCGTGCGCACCGTGGCCCTGGTGACGGCGATGGACCGGCCGCTGGGCCGGGCCGCGGGCAACGCCGTCGAGGTGGCCGAGTCGGTGGAGGTGCTCGCCGGTGGCGGGCCGGCCGACGTCGTCGAGCTGACCCTCGCCCTGGCGCGCGAGATGCTCGCCGGCGCCGGGCGGCCGGACGTCGACCCGGCCGAGGCCCTGCGCGACGGCCGGGCGATGGACGTCTGGCGCCGGATGGTCGGCGCCCAGGGCGGCGACCCCGACGCGCCGCTGCCGCAGCCGGCCGAGAAGCACGTCGTCCCGGCGCCGGCGACCGGCACGCTCACCCGCCTGGACGCCTACGCCCTCGGCGTGGCCGCGTGGCGGCTGGGCGCCGGGCGGGCCCGCAAGGAGGACCCCGTCTCGGCGGCCGCGGGCGTCACCTGGACCGCCGGGGTGGGGGAGCAGGTCACCGCCGGGCAGCCGCTGCTGGAGCTGCACACCGACGACCCGGCGCGCATCGAGCGGGCGCTGGCGGCCCTCGACGGCGCCATCGGGGTCGACACCGACGACGTCCCGCTGCCGCTGGTCCTCGACCGCATCACCGCCTGAGCGGGGTGTCAGGGACGCGTTCTCCGCGCCCTGGCACTCCACCCGGCGGCGGGCCCACAGGCGCGGAGAGGACACTGACCCCTCGTGACCCGAACGCCCGCCGCGACCGCACCCGGTGCGGTGCAGCCCGCGACGCCCCTGGACCCCGACGCCGCCATCTCGGTGCGCGGCCTGGTCAAGCGCTACGGCGAGAGCACCGCCGTGGCCGGGCTGGACCTCGACATCCGGCGCGGGGAGATCTTCGCGCTGCTCGGCCCGAACGGCGCCGGCAAGACCACCACGGTCGAGGTGCTCGAGGGCTACCGGCAGCGCGACGGCGGCGACGTCCGGGTGCTGGGCGTGGACCCGGCCACCGGCGGCCGGCGCTGGAAGGCCGACATCGGCATCGTGCTGCAGTCCGGCGCCGGCGACAGCCAGCTGACCTGCCTGGAGCTGCTGCGGGCGCAGGCGTCCTACTACGCCGACCCGCGCGATCCGGCGGAGGTCCTGGAGCTGGTGGGCCTGACGGAGAAGGCCGGGTCGCGGGGCCGCACCCTGTCCGGCGGGCAGCGGCGCCGGCTCGACGTCGCCCTCGGCATCATCGGCCGCCCCAAGCTGCTGTTCCTCGACGAGCCGACGACCGGCTTCGACCCGGAGGCCCGTCGCCAGTTCTGGTCGCTGATCCGGTCCCTGCGCGACCTGGGGACGACGATGCTGCTGACCACCCACTACCTGGACGAGGCCGAGGAGCTGGCCGACCGGGTCGGCGTCATCGCCCGCGGCCGGCTGGTCGAGGTCGCCGTGCCCCGCGAGCTGGGCGGCCGGGGCCAGGCGCCGGCCGTGGTCAGCTGGACCGAGGACGGCGCGCGGCGGACCGCCGAGACCGACGTCCCCACCGCGTTCGTGCAGGAGCTGGCCGCCCGCTTCCCGGGCGAGGTGCCCGACCTCGCCGTCGCCCGGCCCACGCTCGAGGACGTGTACCTGCGGATGATCGGGGAGCCGGCGTGACCGCGACCACGCAGCGCCCGCTGCCCTCGGTCGGCAGCGTCTGCCGCACCCGTGCAGGCGTGGAGCTCAAGGAGTTCTTCCGCCAGCGCGAGTCGGTCGTCTTCACGCTGATGTTCCCGGTGATCCTGCTGCTGGTCTTCGGGGCGGTGCTCGACTACGACCTGGGCAGCGGCGTCTCCTTCACCCAGTACTTCATGGCCGGGGTCATCGCGGCCGGCATCCTCGGCGCCAGCCTGCAGAACATGGCGATCAGCATCGCCACCGAGCGCTCCGACGGGACGCTCAAGGGCCTGGCCGGGACGCCGATGCCCAAGAGCGCCTTCTTCGTCGGCAAGGTGGTGCAGGTCCTCGTCGTCACCCTGGCGATCGTGGTCGTCCTGCTGGCCATCGGCACGGTGTTCTACGACGTCGACCTGCCCTCGGGTGCCGACTGGCTGACCTTCGCCTGGGTCGCCGCGCTCGGCTCGGCGGCGTGCACGCTGCTGGGCATCGCGGTGTCCAGCTTGGCCCGCAACGGCCGGTCGGCCTCGGCCACGGTCACCCCCGTCGCGCTGGTGCTGCAGTTCATCTCCGGGGTCTTCTTCCAGTTCAGCGAGGTCCCGACCTGGCTGCAGACCGTCGCCGCCGTCTTCCCGCTGAAGTGGATGGCCCAGGGCCTGCGGTCGGTGTTCCTCCCCGACGCGCTCGCCGCCCAGGAGCCGGCCGGCACCTGGGAGCTGGGCCGGGTCGCCCTCGTGCTCGGCATCTGGTGCGTCGTCGGCCTCGTGCTGTGCGTCAAGACCTTCCGCTGGCAGGACCGCTGACGCTGCCGTCCCCGGCTCACGTCCGCGCGGGCCCCGGACGACAATGACCCGGTGCCCGCACCACTGACGTCCGAGACCCTCCGCCGCGCCCCGAAGGTCCTGCTCCACGACCACCTGGACGGCGGGCTGCGGCCGCAGACGGTGCTCGAGCTCGCCGACGCGTCCGGCTACCGCGGCCTGCCCGCGGACGACGCCGACGACCTGGGCCGCTGGTTCCGGCAGGCCGCCGACTCCGGCTCACTGGTGCGGTACCTGGAGACGTTCGCGCACACCGTCGCGGTGATGCAGCGCCCCGAGGGCGTCGCCCGGGTCGCCCGGGAGTGCGCGCTCGACCTCGCCGCCGACGGGGTCGTCTACGCCGAGGTGCGCATGGCCCCGGAGCTGCTCACGGCCGAGGGCACGCCGATCGAGGAGGCCGTGGAGGCGATCCTCGACGGCTTCCGCCAGGGCAGCGCGGACGCCGCGGCGGCCGGCACCCCGATCACCGTCGGCACCCTGCTGTGCGCCATGCGGCAGAACGACCGCTGGGACGAGGTGGCGCAACTCGTCGTCCGCCACCGGGACGCCGGGGTGGTCGGGTTCGACCTGGCGGGGCCCGAGATCGGCTTCCCGCCGGACCGGCACCCCTCGGCGATCACCCTGCTGGACCGCGCCGGCGCGCACCGCACCGTCCACGCCGGTGAGGCGGCCGGCATCGACAGCATCGCGGCGGCCCTGGACGGCGCCCGAGCGGAGCGGCTCGGGCACGGCGTCCGCATCGCCGACGAGGTGGCCGCCGACGGCTCGCTCGGCCCGGTCGCCAAGCGGGTCCGGGAGGACCAGGTGACCCTCGAGGTGGCGCCGTCGTCCAACGTGCAGACCGGCGCCTACCCGTCGCTGGCCGAGCACCCGGTGGGCCGCCTGCACCGGCTCGGCTTCGCCGTCACCGTCAACACCGACAACCGGCTGATGAGCGGGGTGTCGGCGACCAGCGAGCTGGCCGACGTGGTGGCGACCTGCGGCTGGGGCTGGGACGACGTGCAGACGGTCACCGAGCGTGCGCTGCGGGCGGCCTTCGTCGGCGAGACGGAGCGGGCGCGGCTGCTGGCCGAGGTCGTCCGGCCCGGCTTCGCCGCCCTGCGCGGGTGAGGGTGGCGCGGGCCACCCCCGGCTCGGGAACAGCCGGGCGACCTGCGCTGCTACCTTGAGTGCACCGGCACTCGCCGGTCATCCTCCGGACGGTCCGTCCGGGTAAGAGCGCATCCGTGCAGATCCGGGCGTCACAGCTGACGTGAGCGATCGCCAGTGAGGACGCCGGTCGACGGCGTCTCCGCATGACCACGGGACGCGCCCGAGAAGCATCGGAGTCCCACACCCGTATGACCACGTTCGACGCTGTCGACGTCCAGACCACCCCTGAGATCGCCCCCGAGGTCGAGGCCCCCGCCGGCCCCACCTTCGGTCAGCTGGGCCTGCCCCAGCAGCTGGTGACCGCCCTCGAGCGGCGCGGCATCCGCCACCCCTTCGCCATCCAGACCTCGGCCCTGCCCGACGCGCTGGCCGGCCGTGACGTCCTCGGCAAGGCCGCCACCGGCTCGGGCAAGACCCTCGCCTTCGGCCTGCCGCTGCTGGCCCGCATCGGGGCCGACGTGAAGACCGGCCGGCGCGCCCCGCGCGGCCTGGTCCTCGTGCCGACCCGCGAGCTCGCCCAGCAGGTGCACGACAACCTGGCGCCCCTCGGCCAGGCCATCGGTGTCCAGCTCGCCACCGTCTACGGCGGCGCGCCCATGTACCGCCAGATCCAGCAGCTGCGCCGCGGCGTCGACGTCGTCATCGCCACCCCCGGCCGGCTGCAGGACCTGATCAGCCAGGGCGAGGCGACCCTCGACGAGGTCGTCGTCACCGTGCTCGACGAGGCCGACTTCATGGCCGACCTCGGCTTCCTGCCGGTCGTCAAGGAGCTGCTCGACCAGACCGTCCCGGACGCCCAGCGGCTGCTGTTCTCGGCCACGCTGGACGGCGAGGTCGACGCCCTGGTCCGCCGCTACCTGAAGGACCCGGCCCGGCACGAGGTCAAGCGCGCCGGGGACGACGCCCCGCCGGCCGAGCACCTCGCGTTCAGCCTCGCCTTCCGCGACAAGCTGCAGGTGGCCACCGAGCTGGCCTCCCGCCCCGGCCGCACGATCGTGTTCGCGCGGACCCAGCTCGGCGTGGACCGGCTCACCGAGAACCTGCAGGCCGCCGGCATCAAGGCCCAGGCCATCCACGGCGGGCTGCCGCAGTCGGCGCGCAAGCGCGCGCTGGAGGCGTTCACCGACGCCCGCAGCCCGGTCCTCGTCGCCACCGACGTCGCCGCCCGCGGCATCCACGTCGACGACGTCTCGCTGGTCCTGCACTACGACCCGCCGACGGACGCCAAGACCTACCTGCACCGGTCGGGCCGCACCGCCCGCGCGGGTGCCGCCGGCGTCGTCGTCTCGCTGCTGCTGCCCGACCAGGTGGGCCAGGCCAAGCGCCGGTTCCGCTCGGCCAAGGTGGACCCGGTCGTCGACCGGATCCGCCCGGGCGACGCCCCGATCGCCGAGCTCGTCGCCAGCGGCGTGCACGTCGAGCCGGTCGAGCGCCCGGTGCGCGAGTCCCGCCGTCCGGCCGGCTCCGGCCCGCGGCGTCCGCGCCGCGAGGGCGACCGGCCGCGTCGTGACGGTGACCGGCCCCGCCGTCCCTACGGTGACCGTCCCCGCCGGGACGGCGACCGTCCGGTGGGCGAGCGGTCGGAGCGCCCGCGCCGCGACGGCGAGCGCTCCTACGGCGACCGCCGGCCCAGCGGCTACCGCGGCCAGGGTGGCCGTCCCAGCCGGTCGGCGGACTTCTCCAGCTGATCCACAGTACGACGGCAGCGGCCGGTCCCGGGATCCCGGGGCCGGCCGCTGCCGTTCTGCGGTGACTCGTGCTCTGCCCGCCTGGGTGGGCAGAGCACGAGCGTGCCCGCGGTCCTTCAGTCGCGGAAGACGAGCGCTCCGCTGACCTGGGTGACGACCTCGTCCCAGGCCGGGCGCAGGACCGCGGCGTCCTCGGCGCGCAGGGCCGCGTCGGGCTCCCGCTCGGCGCGGGCGACGGCCCGGCCCAGCGGCTCGGTCGGCTGCAGCAGCACCTCCACCCGGGTCAGCCCGGCGTACTCGGCGACGTCCTGCACCCCCTCGACCGGCTGGCTGAGGGCGCGGTGGAGCACCAGCCCGGCGGCGCCGTCGGCGACCTCCGCCATCACCTCGGTCAGCTCGGTGAGGTCGTAGCGGTCCTGCTCGGCCGGCAGCGGCGGGACGTCGGTGCCGGCCACCTCCGGCCACGAGGCGATCTCGGTGAGGTCGTGCTCCTCGGTGCCGGCGCAGAAGCGGGTGAGGTCGGCGGCGGAGGAGAACAGGAAGACCTCGCCGTCGCGGCCGAGGAAGCGGGCCCGGTCGTCGACGTAGCAGCGCAGCGTCAGGCCGGCGCCCTCGGGCACGACGAACTCCACCGGCAGGATGCCGACGCCCTCCCAGAACTGCGCGGCCTTGGCCACCTCGGTGGCCGGGACGTCGATGCGGCCCGGTCGGGCGATCGCGCTCACCGGCGTCGCCGCGGGCGTGCTCCCGCCGGCCGGGGCCTCCACGACGTCGGCCAGGTCGTCCTCGCCCTCCTCGGCCGCCGACGGGTAGTCCGAGAGCGCGACGGTGCCGCCGCCGGTCCAGTCCAGGTGCGGCGCCAGCTCCTCCAGGACGTCCTCCCAGAGGTCGTCGAGCGCGCTGCCGACGCCGAGCCACGCGTCCTCGCCGGCGCGGCCGACGAAGGCGTCCACGCCCAACCCGAGCGAGCCGATCTCGGGGCGGGCCACCAGCTCCGCCAGGGCGCCGAACTCCCCGCCGCGCTCGACGTCGGCGGCCGGGCGGCGGTCGAGGTCCACGTCGGCGTCGACGTCCCTGTCCTCGTCCTCGTCGGTCAGGTCCTCGTCGAGGTCGTCGTCCTCGTCACCGAGGTCGAGGCACTCGGCGAGCCGGCTGACGATGTCGATGGTGGCGGCCAGCTCCTCGACCGCCCAGCGGTCGGCGTTCTCCGCGGCGGTGTCGTAGACGCCGTCGAGGTCGTAGCGGTGGTCGTCGTCCGGGGTGAGGTCCTCGGCGCCGAGCCCGACGACGACCGGCCAGACCGGGTGGTCGGCGAGGTCGTGGTCGGTGCGGGTGCGGCAGAACGCCGCCAGGGCAGCGGGGGTCGGGAAGAGGTGGACCGTCGCGGTGTCACCCTCGGACGTGCCGAGGAACGCCTGCCACTCCTCGCCGTCCTCCTCCCACGGCGGGGCCCACAGGGTGTAGCCGGTGCGGTCGTCGACGGTCAGGGAGATGGGGACGATGCTGGGCCTGGCCACGGCGCCCATCCTGCCCGGTCCGCCGGGAAGCGCACCTCCGGGTCGTCACAGCCCCATCGGGTGCCAGACCGTCTTGGTCTCCAGGAACGGGGTCAGCCGGGTCAGCCCGGGGTCGGCCGTCCAGTCCGGCTCCTCCACCGGCGGGCGCAGCACCCGCTTGATGCTGCCCGCGGCCAGCCGCTCCAGCTCCATCGCCCGGCCGGCGGGGGCCCCGGTGAGGTCCACGGCGTCGACGTCGTCGTGCTCGGCCAGCCAGGGCCCGATCTCCCCGGCGTCCCCGGTGAGCAGGTTGACCACGCCGGCCGGGACGTCGCTGGTCGCCAGCACCTCGCCGAGGGTGACCGCGGGCAGCGGGCGGTCCCTCGACGTCACCACGACGGCGGTGTTGCCACCGGCCAGCACCGGGGCGAGCACGCTCACCAGGCCGAGCAGCGAGGAGCGCTGCGGCGCGAGGACGGCGACCACCCCGGTGGGCTCGGGCAGCGAGAAGTCGAAGTACGGGCCGGCGACCGGGTTGGCCCCGCCGAGGACGGCGCCGAGCTTGTCGGTCCAGCCCGCGTACCAGACCCAGCGGTCGATGGCGGCGTCGACGGCGGCGCGGGCCTTGGAGCCGGACAGGCCCTCACCCCCGGCGACCTCCTCGCAGAACTGGGCGTGCCGGCCCTCCATCACCTCGGCCACCCGGTACAGCACCTGGCCGCGGTTGTAGGCGGTGGCACCGGACCACTTCCCGAACGCGGCCCGGGCGGCGACCACGGCGTCCCGGGCGTCCTTGCGGGAGGCCCAGGCGGCGTTGGCGAGGAAGTGCCCCTTGGCGTCGGTGACCTCGTAGGTGCGGCCGGACTCCGAGCGCGGGAACGCCCCGTTGACGTAGAGCTTGTAGGTCTTGCGGACCGCGAGCCGGTCGTTCACGCCGACGCTCCCTTCAGGTACGCGGCGAGCCCGTGCCGGCCGCCCTCGCGGCCGTAGCCGGACTGCTTGTAGCCGCCGAAGGGCGACGTGGGGTCGAACTTGTTGAACGTGTTGGCCCACACCACGCCGGCGCGGAGCCGGTCGGCGATCGCCAGGATGCGCGACCCCTTCTCCGTCCAGATGCCGGCCGACAGCCCGTAGGTGGTGTTGTTGGCCTTGGCGACGGCCTCGTCCGGCGTCCGGAAGGTGAGGACGGACAGCACCGGCCCGAACACCTCGTCGCGGGCGATGCGGTGGGCGGGGGAGACGTCGGTGAAGACCGTCGGCGGGAACCAGAAGCCCCGCTCGGGCAGCTCGCAGTCCGGCTGCCAGCGCTGCGCGCCCTCGGCCTCCCCGACGTCGGACAGCTCGCGGATGCGCGCCAGCTGCTCGGCGGAGTTGATCGCGCCGATGTCGGTGTTCTTGTCCAGCGGGTCGCCGAGGCGCAGGGTGCCGATCCGCCGCTGCAGCGAGGCGATCACCTCGTCGTGGACCGACTCCTGCACCAGCAGCCGGGAGCCCGCGCAGCAGACGTGCCCCTGGTTGAAGAAGATGCCCTGCACGATGCCCTCGACGGCCTGGTCGATCGGGGCGTCGTCGAAGACGATGTTGGCCGCCTTGCCGCCGAGCTCGAGGGTGAGCTGCTTGCGGGTGCCGGCGACCGCGCGGGCGATGGAGCGGCCCACCTCGGTGGAGCCGGTGAACGCCACCTTGTCGACGTCGTCGTGCTCGACGACCGCCCGCCCGGTGTCACCCGCGCCGGTCACGATGTTGACCACGCCCGGCGGCAGGTCGGCCTGGCGGCAGACCTCGGCGAACAGCAGCGCGGTCAGCGGGGTGGTCTCGGCCGGCTTCAGGACGACGGTGTTGCCCGTGGCGAGGGCCGGGGCGACCTTCCACGCGAGCATCAGCAGGGGGAAGTTCCACGGGATGACCTGCCCGGCCACGCCCAGCGGCCGCGGGCCCGGCCCGAGGCCGGCCCAGTCCAGCTTGTCGGCCCAGCCCGCGTGGTAGAAGAAGTGCGCCGCGGCCAGGGGGACGTCGACGTCGCGGGACTCCCGGATCGGCTTGCCGTTGTCCAGCGACTCCAGGACGGCGAACTCCCGCGCCCGCTCCTGCAGCAGCCGCGCGATGCGGAACAGGTACTTGCCGCGGTCGGCCGGGCGCATGGGGCCCCACACGCGGGTGTAGGCGCGGCGGGCGGCGCGGACGGCGCGGTCGACGTCCTCGGCCGTGCCCTGGGCGACCTCGGCGAGCACCTCCTCGGTGGCCGGGTTGACCGTCTTGAGGGTCTCGCCGGTGCCGTCGACGAACTCGCCGTCGACGAACAGCCCGTAGGACGGCGCGATGTCGACGATCGACCGCGACTCGGGCGCGGGGGCGTACTCGAAGGGGGTGCTCATCGTCAGTCCACCGTCACGTGGTCGGGGCCGGAGTAGTGGCCGGTGTGCAGCTTCTGCCGCTGCAGGAGCAGGTCGTTGAGCAGGCTGGAGGCGCCGAAGCGGAACCAGTCGGGGGAGAGCCAGTCGGGCCCGGCGACCTCGTTGACGAGGACCAGGTGCTTGACGGCGTCCTTGGTGTTCCGGATGCCCCCGGCGGGCTTGACCCCGACCTGGCGGCCGGTGGCGGCGCGGAAGTCGCGGACCGCCTCGAGCATCACCAGGCAGACCGGCAGGGTGGCGGCCGGGGAGATCTTGCCGGTGGAGGTCTTGATGAAGTCGCCGCCGGCCAGCATCGCCAGCCAGGAGGCGCGGCGGACGGCGTCGAGGGTGACCAGCTCGCCGGTCTCGAGGATGACCTTGAGGTGGGCGTCGCCGCAGGCCTCCTTGACCGCGACGATCTCGTCGTGGACGTCGAGGTAGCGGCCGGCGAGGAAGGCGCCGCGGTCGATGACCATGTCGATCTCGTCGGCGCCGTTGGCCACGGCGTCCCGGACGTCGGCGAGCTTGACCGCCCGGCTGGCCCGGCCGCTGGGGAAGGCGGTGGCGACGGCGGCGGTGTGGATGCCGGAGCCGGCCAGGGCCTCGGCCGCGACACCGGCCAGGTCGCCGTAGACGCAGACCGCGGCCACCCGCGGGCACGACGGGTCGCCCGGGTCGGGGCGGCGGGCCTTGGCGGCCAGCGAGCGCACCTTGCCCGGGGTGTCGGCGCCCTCGAGGGTGGTGAGGTCGACCATCGAGATGGCCGTGTCGATCGCCCAGGCCTTGGCGGTGGTCTTGATCGACCGGGTGCCGAGCACCGCGACCCGCGACTCGGCGCCGACCTGGTCGACGCCCGGGAGGCCGTGCAGGAAGGCCCGGAGGGCGGCGTCCGAGCGGGTCACGTCGCGGAACGGCGCCAGGGGCTCGCGCCGCGGCGGGGTCTCCGCCGTCAGGGCGTCGGGGTCGAGCACGTGGGTCATGCCGGCATTCTCTCCTGAGCGCGCTCCGGCCCGGCCGATACGGTGGCGCCCGTGCAGCTGACCGTCGTCGACCACCCCCTCGCCCGTGCCCGTCTGACCCGCATGCGGGACGAGCGGACCGACAACGCGGCGTTCCGCGCGGCGCTGCGCGAGCTCACCCAGATGCTGGTCTACGAGGCCACCCGCGACCTCGCCGTGGCCGAGGACCCCATCACCACCCCGGTCACCACCACGACCGGGTACCGGCTGGCCGCGCCGCCGCTGATCGTGCCGGTGCTCCGGGCCGGCCTGGGCATGGCCGACACCGCGCACGGGATGTTGCCGGAGTCGCAGATGGGCTTCGTCGGCCTGGCCCGCAACGAGGTGACCTTCCAGCCGGAGGCGTACATGGCCTCGCTGCCGGAGTCCCTGGTCGACCGCGAGGTGTTCGTCCTCGACCCGATGCTGGCCACCGGCGGCTCCCTGGTGCACTGCTGCGGGCTGCTGACCGCCCGCGGTGCCACCTCGATCACCGTGCTGTGCGCACTCGCCGCGCCGGAGGGCATCACGCGGCTGGAGGAGAGCAGGCTGCCGCTGCGGGTCTTCACCGCCTCGGTCGACGAGGGGCTCAACGACAAGGCCTACATCGTGCCGGGCCTCGGTGACGCCGGGGACCGCCAGTTCGGGGCGGTGTGACCGTGCGCTTCGGGGTGCTCGGCACCGGCCACTGGGCGCAGACCGTCCACGCCGCCGCGCTCGCCGAGCACCCGACGGCGTCCCTGGCGGGCGTGTGGGGCCGCGACCTGGCCAAGGCCAAGGCCGTCGGCGCGGAGTTCGACGTGCCCGGCTACTCCGACCTCGACGCGCTGCTGGCGGAGGTCGACGCGGTGGCGATCGCCGTCCCGCCGTCGGTCCAGGTCGAGCTGGTCGAGCGGGCCGCGGCGGCCGGCAAGCACCTGCTGCTGGAGAAGCCGATCGGGCTGTCGCTCGCCGAGGCCGACCGGGTGGTGACCGCGGTGCGCTCGGCGGGGGTCGCCTCGGTCGTCTTCTTCACCTTCCGCTTCCAGACCGGCACCGCCACCTGGCTGGCCCAGGCCGGGCGCACGATGCTCGCCGGCGGCGCCGGCACGTGGCTGAGCGCCCTGGCCGGCAGCCCCTTCGACTCGGCGTGGCGCCGGCAGCACGGGGCGCTCTGGGACATCGGGCCGCACGCCCTCTCG
Organism: Geodermatophilus sp. SYSU D00079; assembly: GCF_054050635.1. Lineage (NCBI taxonomy): Bacteria > Bacillati > Actinomycetota > Actinomycetes > Geodermatophilales > Geodermatophilaceae > Geodermatophilus > Geodermatophilus sp. SYSU D00079. Next base: position 237,705 of record NZ_JBJGZS010000004.1, read on the forward strand.
CTGCTCCTCCCGGCGCTCGGGCCCGTGACGTCGGTGCAGGCCGGCGGCGGGTCCGGCGACACCGTGCACCTGGTGCTGCAGCACTCCGCCGGGGTGTCCTCGACGGTGACCCTGTCGCACACGGTGGCGCCGATGTCGACGGGCATCGAGTTCTACGTGCACGGGGACGCCGGCCGTGTCGTCCTGCTGCCCGACACCGAGCACCCGGTGGAGGCGCTGACGGTGGCGGTCGAGGAGCTGGGCCAGGCGGCGCTGACCGGGGGCACGCACCCCTGCGACGTCGGCTTCGCCCGTGAGGTGGTCGCGGTGCTGGCGACGGCGGAGCGGGCGCTGGCGTCGGGGTGCCGGGAGCCGGTGTCCGGCTGAGCGCGTGGGCGGTGCCCTAGCCGGTGTTCCTCGTGCTCTGCGGGTGCTGTAGCACCCGCAGAGCACGAGGAACACCGGCAGTGCGGGGTGCCGCGGGCGCTCCCTGCGGTGTCCGCCCCGCTCCTGCGACTGGGCCTCGCCGCAGAGGCGCGCGCACCACCGCACCAGGCGATGCGGTCAGTCGTACGGGTCGGTGAGGACGGCGTTGGCCTGCAGGACGGCGAACGTGACCGGCGGCCCGTCGGTGGTGGTCGTGCCCGGGACGTCGGCGCTCGCCCCGCCGTCGACGCTGTACGTACCGCTCCAGGTGGTGGTCAGCGCGGCGGTGTAGGTGCCGCTGCGGTACTCGTGGCTGACCGTGTGGTGCGGGTAGGGGGCGCCGGGGTCGGTGCTGGTGAGCTCGGTGCCGTCGCCGGTGTGCCAGGTGAAGCCGGTGGCCGTGGCGACGATGTCGACGTCGAACCCGCGGATGTCCACGCTGAAGGTCTGGGTGGTCGGGCCGTCGGTGTAGAAGACGACGGGCAGACCCACCAGACCGTTGCCCGGTGGCTGCTGCTGGGTGGGCAGCTGCGGCAGGGGGAGGGTCTGGAAGTAGCGGAACACCTCGCCGGGGGACGGCGGCGGGTTCAGTTCCGTGATGTCCACGCACGCCTGCGCGAGGGCGGTCCAACCCCCGACTGGCGTGCCCGGGGCCGCTCCGAGCGCGTCGAACCCGTCGACGGTCGTGCCGTCGGGCAGGACGAGTCGTTGCTGCTCGATGACTAGCATCTGGACGACGCGATCCGGGGCTGTGGGACAGAAGGCGTCGTCTTCTGCTCGACATGTCGAGCCGAGAGCGGTGTCGACAGCGCACGGTGCGCTGAGCCGATAGGCGTATGGGGAAGCCATCACGGCCTCGTTGCTAGCCAGCCATGCGCGGTCAGGTCCCTGTGCGACATATGCAGCGGCCAGAGCACCCGGGACGTACCCTACGGCGGGCTCCGCGCAAGTAATCCTGCACTGCTCGTCCGCTGCAGCGGCGGGCGCACTATGCGCTAGTACCACACCAACAGTTGCCAACACGACAGCCGGAAAGCGCATCCCGTTACGCACCGAAACTCAATTGCGTCATGAGCCATGAATGCTGCTGTCCGTCCCAGCGGAAGCTCGCGCTAGACAACACGTTGGGCTTGTAGTCGAAAACAAGCCCCGGAACTGGCTGTTGGGTCTCATTGACAACCGTCAAGGGAGCCTGCTCAACTCGAAAGGCCAGTTCTGCTGTGGTCCCGTGGACCAAAGGCTCGCCGAGTTGAAGAATTCGTAGCTCGCCGCCTTCGTACCGGTATCCCGCTGATAGGTCCGACTCGTTGTCATTGGCGATCCGGGCGCACCCCATGCACCCCTCGCTGAACTCGCGGAGGGGAGCGGCGTCCATGACGGTGGAGGTCCGGTTGATCAGGTCGATGTAGTACCGCACGAAGGCCTCCGCGCCGGCTGCGTCCTGGGTGCGGGCCTCGTCGGGCATCGGCATGTCTGCGGGGCCGAGAGGTGGGAGTGCATCCTCCGTCGGGCTGGGCACCGCGCTCGCGCTCGGCAGCGTGTCGGCGGCCGGCCGCTCCTCCGAACACCCGCTCAGCAGGGCTGCCGCCATCGCGAGCCCAGCGCAGAGACGCAGGCGCCACCGCCGTGTCACGTCCACCCCCAGTTGATCACCGATCCGCCCGGACACTACGGAGCACCGCCGACCCAGGCACGGCGCCCTGTGGACAACCACCCGATCGCATTGCCGGCGCTGCGGGGCCGGCCGCGCACGGGGTATGCCGACCAATGGCAAGGCCGGCGAGGCCGTCATGTGGCCCGTGTCACGATCTGCGCATGACTTCCACCTGGGCAAACAGCGTGCGGGCGGCCGCTGTCGCCGTCGCCATCTCCCTCCTGGCGTCGGCCTGCGGCGGCGACGACGCGGCGGGGGAGGGTGACAGTGACCAGGGCGGTGGCGGGGGGCAGGCCACCGAGACGATCGCGCTCGGCGTCATCCCCATCATCGACGTCGCGCCCGTCTACCTGGGCCAGGAGCAGGGCTTCTTCGAGGACCAGGGCATCGAGCTCGACCTCAGCGCGGGGCAGGGTGGGGCGGCGATCGTCCCCGGTGTCGCCAGCGGGAGCATCGACATCGGCTTCGGCAACAACCTGTCGCTGGTGGTCGCCGCGTCCAACGGGCTGCCCCTCCAGGTGATCTCCAGTGCGGTCGACAGCACCGGTGACCCGGAGCGCGACCCGTTCACGATCGTCACCGCGGACCCGGCGATCACCCGCCCCGCCGACCTCGCCGGCCGGACGGTCGCCACGAACACCATCAACGCCATCGGGGACACGGTGGTCAAGGCGTCGGTGCGGGCGGACGGCGGCGACCCGGACGCGGTCACCTTCGTCGAGCTGCCCTTCCCCAACATGGCCGCGGCGCTGCAGGCCGGGGACGTCGACGCCGCCTGGCTGGTGGAGCCCTTCGTGACCCTCGCCGAGGGCCAGGGCATCCGCGTGCTGACCACGCCGCTGAACGACTTCACCGACGTCCAGGTGGAGGTCTCCACCTACTTCACGAGCACCGCGTACGCCGCCGAGAACGCCGAGCTCGTCGAGCGGTTCACCACGGCGATGGAGCAGTCGCTCACCTACGCGCAGGAGAACCCCGACGCGGTGCGCGCCATCCTGCCCACCTACCTCGACCTGCCCCCGGAGGTCGCCGCCGAGGTGCGCCTGCCCGAGTGGAACACCGAGGTGAGCGAGGAGACCTTCGAGCTCTACACCGAGCTGCCCGAGGCTCAGGGGCTGCTGGGCGGGGAGGTCGACCTGGACACCCTGCTGGCGCCGGTCCGCTGACCGACCCGGTCCGGGGTCGGCCGCCGATGCCGACCCCGACCGGGCGGGTCAGCACACCGAGCTCGCTGGGCCAGGGTCGTGGAGACCAGCCAGCCGATCGTGTGGAGCCCCGGTGACCACCTCCGCGCCCTAGGCACCCAGGCGGTCGGCGAGCTCCTCGAACGAGCGCACCGACAGGTCGGCGTCCGGGTCGGTCTGCGGTGGCACCTGCCGGCCGCCGAACTCGTCGGGCCGGTGCACGTAGGCGGTGCGCAGGCCGCGGGCGCGGGCCGCGGCGAGGTCCTCGACGTGGGCGGCGACCATCAGCACCGCGGACGGCGGGAGCGCCAGCAGCCGGGGTGCGGCGTCGTACACCTCCGGGTCGGGCTTGTAGTGCTGCACGATCTCCGCGCCGAGCACGCAGTCCCAGGGCAGCCCGGCCCGCTTGGCCATGTCCACGATCAGCGCCACGTTGCCGTTGGACAGCGGCGCCAGGACGTGCGCCGCGGACAGCCGGGTGAGCCCCGGGACGACGTCGGGCCACGGGTCCAGCCGGTGCCAGGCCAGCACCAGCTCGTCGCGCACCTCGGGCGGTACGTCGCGCAGCCCCGCGTCCGCCAGCACCGGGGACAGCGAGGCGCGGTGCAGGGCGTCCAGCGGCGTCCACGGCAGCTCGCCCGAGCGCACCCGCTCCATCGACGGCACGTACCGGTCCCGCCAGTCGTCGGCGAGCGCCTCGGCGTCGACCGACGGCCCCAGCAACCGGCGCGCCTCCCGCGCGACGCCGCCGCGCCAGTCGACCACCGTGCCGAACACGTCGAACACCAGCGCCCGCACGTCCACCGGCTACACCCCCAGGGCGGCGGCCATCTCGGCGCGCAGCTCGTCGAGCTCGTCGGCGCCCCGGCCGCGCGCGGCGATCAGCCCCGCGTCGTCGTGCACCGGCACCACCGTCTCGAGGTACGCCTTGAGCTTGGGCTCGGTGCCGCTGGGCCGCACGATCACCCGCACGCCGTCGCCGAGCAGCCGGACGGCGTCCACCGGCGGCTCCTCGTGCGCCAGGTCGGCGACGGCGACCTCCCGGCCCAGCAGGCGGGTGGGTGGGGCCGAGCGCAGCCGGGCCATCATCGCGCCGATCCGGGAGAGGTCCTCCACCCGCACCGACAGCTGCCCGGTGACGAACAGCCCGTGCTCGCCGGCCAGCTCGTCGAGCCGGTCCAGCAGGGTGCGCCCGGAGGCCTTGAGCTCGGCGGCGAGCAGGGCCACGGCGAGGGCGGCGGAGATGCCGTCCTTGTCCTTGACCACCTGCGGCGCGACGGCGTACCCCAGCGCCTCCTCGTAGCCGAAGACGAGCGGGGCCTCGTCGGTGCCGGCGCGGACGATCCACTTGAAACCGGTGGGGGTCTCGGCGAACCGCACCCCGTGGGCCGCGGCGAGGGCGGACAGCAGCGAACCGCTGACCAGGGACGCCGCGTAGGTGCCCCGCACCCCGCGGCGCAGCAGCCAGTCGGCGAGCAGCGCGCCCACCTCGTCGCCGGTCAGCTGCCGTCCGCCGCAGACCACCGAGCAGCGGTCGGCGTCGGGGTCCTCGGCGATGGCGACGTCGGCGTCCACCCGCGCGGCCAGGGCCTGCAGCAGGTCGACCGCGCCCGGCTCCTCCGGGTTGGGGAAGGTGACGGTCGGGAACGCCGGGTCGGGGGACTCCTGCGCGTCGACGCCGACCGGCGGTGCGAACCCCGCGGCGGCGAACACCGCGCGGGTGGTCCCGGCCCCGACCCCGTGCATCGCGGTGTAGGCGACGGTCAGCGCGGCGCGGTCGGCGGCCGGCACGCGGCCGGGCTCCAGGGCGGCCACGACGGCGGCGACGTAGTCGGCCTGCACGTCGTCCCCGAGGGTGACCCAGTCGTCGGAGCGCGGCACCTCCCGCGCCGGCCCGACGGCGGAGATGGCGGCCTCGATCAACCGGTCGGCCGGGGGCACCAGCTGGGCGCCGTCGTCGAGGTAGACCTTGTAGCCGTTGTCGTCGGGCGGGTTGTGGCTGGCGGTCACCATCACCCCGGCCACGCAACCCAGGTGCCGGACGGCGAAGGCCAGCACGGGCGTGGGCAGCGGCCGCGGCAGCACCTGCACGGCGAACCCGGCCGCCGCGAGGACCGCCGCGGACACCCGGGCGAACTCGTCGGAGCGGCGGCGGGCGTCGAACCCGATGACCACCCCGCCCCCCGCCTGCCCGGACTCGGCGAGGTACCGGGCCAGGCCCGCGGCGGCCCGCGTGACGACCGCGGCGTTCATGCCGGCCGGCCCCGCGCGCAGCGGTCCGCGCAGCCCCGCGGTGCCGAAGGTCAGCGGCCCGGCGAACCGGCGCTCCAGCTCGGCGGTGTCCCCGGCCCCGACCAGCGCCTCGATCTCGGCGCGGTCCCCGGGGTGGGGGTCGGCGTCGGCCCAGTCGCGGGCCCGGGCGAGCAGGGTCACCGCTCCACCCCGCTGCCCGGGGCGATGTCGCCGCGGGGCAGGGGCGGCTCGAAGTGCTCCGCGTCGAACTCCGCCGTCGTGTACTCGCCGCCCACCCGCGCGTGCACCGGGTCGGTCAGGTCGGGCTCGCCGTGCACCTCGACCAGCGCCGGGGCGAAGACCTCGGCGTCGTCGGCCGGCTCGTAGCCCAGCGCGCGGGCGGCGGTGAGGTCCCACCAGTTGCGGGTGTTCGCCGAGACGCCCCACACGACGGCGAACCCGGGGGCGGGCGCCCGCAGCGCGGCGTCGACCAGCCCGACCTGGTCGCCGGGGGACAGCCAGGTGGACAGCTGGCGCACCGTCGTCGGCTCGGGGAAGGCGCTGCCGATCCGCAGGCAGACGACGTCGAGCCCGTACCGGTCCGCGTAGAGCGAGCCGAGCGCCTCCATCGCGGCCTTGGAGACGCCGTAGTAGGTGTCCGGCCGGGGCGGGGCGTCGACCTCGCGCAGCAGGCCGCCGTCGGGGCGCGGCGTGTAGCCGGTCGCGTGGTTGCTGCTGGCGAGGACGACGCGGGGGACCCCGGCCCGCCGCGCGGCCTCCAGCACGCAGTAGGTGCCATCGATGTTGGCGTGCGAGATCGCCGCCCAGGTCGACTCCGTGGCGATCCCGGCCAGGTGCACCACCGCGGAGACGCCGGTGACGGCGTCCTCCACCGCGGCCAGGTCGGTGACGTCGGCGACCACCTGCTCCTCGCCGGGCCGGGCGTCGGGCAGCGGGACGACGTCGAGGGAGCGGACCGCCCAGCCGCGCTCGGGCAGGCCGCCGCGCAGCACCGTCCCGATCCGCCCGGCCGCGCCGGTCACCAGCACGGGGCCGCTCATGCCAGCCGCCCCACGAACTCGACGAGGAACTCGCCCAGCCGACCGGCGGCCGCCTTGCCCGCGGCGAGCACCTCCTCGTGGTCGAGCTTCTCGCCGGTGATGCCGGCCGCGGCGTTGGTGACCATCGACAGGCCCAGCACCTCCAGGCCGGCGGCGCGGGCGGCGATCGCCTCCAGCGCCGTGGACATGCCCACCAGGTCCGCGCCGAGGGTGCGCAGCATCCGGATCTCGGCCGGCGTCTCGTAGTGCGGGCCGGGCAGCGCCGCGTACACGCCCTCGGTCAGCGACGGGTCCAGCTCCCGGGCCAGGGACCGCAGCCGCGCGGAGTACAGGTCGGTGAGGTCGACGAAGGTCGCGCCCACCAGCGGGGAGCGGGCGGTCAGGTTCAGGTGGTCGCTGATCAGCACCGCCTGGCCGACGCGGTGGTCCGGCGCCAGCCCACCGGCGGCGTTGGTGAGCACGACGGTCCGCACCCCCGCCGCGGCCGCCGTCCGGACGCCGTGCACGACCGGCTCGACACCACGGCCCTCGTAGAGGTGCGTGCGGCCGAGGAACAGCAGCACCCGGCGCCGGCCGACCCGCACCGAGCGGACCTCCCCGCCGTGCCCGACCGCCGTCGGCGCGGCGAAGCCGGGGAGGCCCCCGATGGCGACGCTGCCCTCGGCGGCCCCGAACGCGTCCGCGGCCGGGGCCCAGCCGGACCCCATGACGATGGCGACGTCGTGGCCGCCGCCGAGGGCGGCGGTGAGGTCGTCGGCCGCGCGGGCGGCCAGGGCTGAGGGGTCGTCGGGCGAAGGTGAACTCACGCGGCGACGCTAGCCCAGCGCCCGCGCGCCGGTCGCGCTCTCGCCGACCAGCCGAACGGCGTGATCGTCCCTACACTCCGCAGCGTGCAGATCCCCTTCCACTCCTCCGAGCGCGCCAGCCTGGGCGTCGAGTGGGAGCTGCAGCTGGTCGACCTGCAGACCCGGCAGTTGACCGCCGGCGCGGTGGAGATCCTCGAGGAGATCCGGCCCGAGGGCGCCGAGGAGCACCCCAAGGCCAAGCACGAGCTGCTGCAGTCGACCGTCGAGATCATCACCGGCATCTGCACCACCGTCGGGGAGGCCAAGGCCGACCTCGCCGGCACCCTGGCCGAGGTGCAGGCCGCCGCCGCGCGCCGCGGCCTGGGCCTCATGTGCGCCGGCACCCACCCGATCACCGACTGGCAGACCCAGCAGATCTCGCCCAAGGAGCGCTACCTCCAGCTGGTGGAGAAGATGCAGTGGCTGGCCCGGCGGCTGCAGATCTTCGGGGTGCACGTGCACGTCGGCGTCCGCGCGCCGGAGAAGGCGATCCCGATCGTCAACGCGCTCACCCAGTACGTGCCGCACTTCCTGGCGCTCTCGGCGTCCTCCCCGTACTGGGTCGGCGCCGACACCGGCCTGGCCAGTGCCCGCTCGAAGGTCTTCGAGGGGATGCCGACCGCCGGCCTGCCCTACCAGCTGTCGGGCTGGGACCGCTTCGAGGAGTACATGGAGACCCTGATCTCCACGCACGCCATCGAGAGCGTGCGCGAGGTCTGGTGGGACATCCGCCCGCACCCCGACTTCGGCACCGTCGAGCTGCGCATCTGCGACGGCCTGCCGACCCTCGACGAGATCGGCGCGGTCGCCGCGCTGTCGCAGTGCCTGGTGGAGCAGTTCGACCGCGAGCTCGACCGCGGCTACACCCTGCCGGTGCCGGCGGGCTGGGTGCTGCGGGAGAACAAGTGGCGGGCGGCCCGCTACGGGCTCGACGCCGACATCGTCGTCGACGAGAAGGGCACCGTGCGGCCGGTGCGCCAGGCGATCGCCGACCTGGTCGAGGACCTCACGCCGACGGCCCGGCGGCTCGGCTGCGAGGCGGAGCTGGCCGACGTCCTGCGCGTCCTCGCCGTGGGCGCCTCCTACCAGCGGCAGCGCGCGGTCGCCGCCGCGCACGACGGCGACCTGTGCGCGGTGGTCGACAGCCTGCTCGCCGAGCTGCGCGACGGCCTGCCCGCGAGCGCCCCGCCCCTCGACGGCCCGGCTCCCGGTCCCGCGGCGAGCCGTCCCGCCCCCGACCCGGCCGGGTCGGCCGGAGGACGCCCGGCGTGACGGAGTTCCCGGAGAAGCTGGGGACGGCGGTCGACGAGTGGGCCGCCGACCGCCAGCAGCAGCTGGTCGCGGTCCGCCGGCACCTGCACGCCCACCCCGAGCTGGCCCACGCCGAGTTCGAGACGACGTCGTTCATCGAGCAGCGGCTGCGCAACGCCGGGCTGGAGCCCCGGCGGCTGCCCAGCGGCACCGGCCTGGTCGTCGAGGTGGGCGACGGGCCCGGGCCGACCGTCGTGCTGCGGGCCGACATCGACGCGCTGCCGCTGGCCGACCTCAAGGACGTCCCGTACGCCTCGACCCGCGAGGGCCTGTGCCACGCCTGCGGGCACGACGTGCACACGACCGCCGTCCTCGGGGCGGCCCTGGCGCTGGCCGCCCTCGACGACCTCCCCGGCACCGTCCGCTGCGTCTTCCAGCCGGCCGAGGAGACCGTGCCCGGCGGGGCGACCGAGGTGGTCGCCGCCGGGGTGCTCGAGGGCGCCTCGCGGGCCTTCGCGCTGCACTGCGACCCGTCGCTGCCGGCCGGCACCGTGGGGCTGCGGACCGGCGCCATCACCGCCGCCTGCGACCGCATGGACGTCACCCTCACCGGTCCCGGCGGGCACACGGCCCGCCCGCAGCTCACCGTCGACCTCGTCGACGCCCTGGGCCGGCTGATCACCGACCTGCCGGCGCTGCTGTCCCGCCAGGTCGACCCGCGGGCCGGCATGTCGCTGGTCTGGGGCGCGGTGCAGGCCGGCGTCGCGGCCAACGCCATCCCGCAGCGCGGGCACCTGCGCGGCACGGTGCGCGTCCTGGACCGCGACACCTGGCAGGACGCCGAGACCCTGCTGCGCTCGCTGGTCGAGCGGGTGGCGGCCACCACCGGCGCCGAGGTGGACGTCGACTACATCCGCGGCGTGCCGCCGGTGGTCAACGACCCGCGCACGGTCGCGCTGCTGCGCTCGGCGGCGCTGGAGACGGTGGGCAACGACGGGCTGCGGCTGTCCCCGCAGAGCATGGGTGGGGAGGACTTCGGCTGGTTCGCCGACGTCCTGCCGATCGCGCTGGCCCGGCTGGGCACCCACGGGGGCGGCGCCCCGCTGGACCTGCACCGCGGCACGTTCGACGTCGACGAGCGGGCCATCGGCGTCGGGGTGCGGCTGCTGGCCCGGACCGCCCTGCACGCGCTGGCCGCCGACGCCGGGGGGGGGGGGGGGGGGGGGGGCCCCCCCCCCCCCCCCCGCCCCCCCCCCCCCCCACCCGGCGTATATAAAAACAAAATAAAAAGTGTGCCCCCACCAACATTATCACCCCCACAACAC